>CALPMD020000169.1 GCA_943324575.2 Akkermansia muciniphila | reverse complement strand
TCGATGTGCTCATCGGTATCGAGTGTCGGCGATTCTCCCGTCGTGCCTACCGGGACGATACCGTCCACGCCGCCAGCGATCTGGCGTTCGATTAGAGACTGGAAAGCAGGTACATCGACTTCTCCGTTGCGAAACGGGGTGATGAGAGCAGTGTAGGTGCCGGAAAAAAGCATGACGCGGCAGAGGGTGAACCAACTTGGCCGCTCGTCCAAGCTGTATCCTGCGCAGAAGTGAATTTTTCAGCCAAAGGCGAGCTGGAGCTCCTCGGTAAGGATCGCCGCTGCCTCGGCCACGGTGATTTCGCGGTTGGCCTCATTTTCCAGGCAGCTCATCGCCACGCCGTCGAGACCGCAGGGCGTGATCGCGATAAATGGCGGCAGGCTTTGGCGGGTAATATTGATGGCAAAGCCGTGCATGGATACCCACTTGCGGACGCCGACCCCGATCGAGGCGAGCTTGCGGTTCTCCACCCACACGCCCGTCAGCCCGTCGCGGCGGCTGGCATCCACGCCCAACCGTTTGCACGAGCCGATCAGCGCGTCTTCCAGCTTCCTCAGGTGCTCGTGCAAGTCCTTGCCGCGTGGCGTCAGGTCGAGAATCGGGTAGCCGACCAGTTGGCCGGGGCCGTGGTAAGTCGCTTGGCCGCCACGGTTGATTTCGTAAACGGGGTACGGCAGTGAGGCTGGATCACGCAGTGAGGACTGATCGCGCAGGCGACCGATGGTGTAGACCGGTTGGTGTTCCAGCAGTAAAATCGTATCGCCACCATCGCCAGTCAGGATTTTGGCCACCTGCTCTTCTTGCAGCTGCAGCCCCACCATGTAGTCGATGAATTCTGGGAGATGGTGGATGGTGAGCATGGCGGAAAAGTTATTAAACCAGGCGACGGTCGAGGAGTTTCGCCTTAAGCGGATCCGAAGCTTGAAGATGGGCCATGCCGATGGCCAATGCATCCGCAGCGTCAGACGGTGGAGTTTCGGCCAAGCCCAGCAAGGCACGCACCATGAAGGCAACCTGCGCCTTGTCAGCCGTACCTTTGCCAACTACCGCCATTTTGACTTTTTTCGGGGAGTATTCGTAAACTCGCAAGCCATGATCAGCGGCGGCGATGAGTGAGGCCGCGCGCGCCGCTCCCATGGAAATCGCCGTCTGGTGAGATTGTACGTAAATGATGCCCTCGACAGCCACCTCGTCGGGCTGGAATTTCTGGATCACGTTGACTAGATGGGTGCGAATTGCCGAAAGCGCGGCGGATTGCGAGACCTTCGGCGGAATGGAAATCACGTCAAAGGCCAGAACCGTCGGCTTGCGCGGATCGCCTTCCAACACAGCATAGCCGGTGTTGCGGATGGCGGGATCAATAGCAAGGACGCGCATGGTGCGCGTCAGGGTTATGAAATCGCAGCGACGGATCAAGGATGATCTACGTGGCAGAGTTTCCACCAGACTGCATTTAGCGCTGGCTGCGCAGAGCAGCCCGCAAGCGTTCCACTTCTGCGGTGAGCTCGAGTATGAGCTTGATGCCCGATGGATTGGCCTCGTAGGTGCGGCGCAGGTGTTCAATGCGGCGGAGGGTGTAAACGGATTCGTCGTCGAAGCCGCCATGCCCGTCGGTGCCGGGCAGTAGGCCTTGTTCTTGGTAGTCAAGGATGGTCTGCGAGGCGATGCTGGTGAGTTCGGCGACGAACTCGAGATCGTACGTCAATGGATCACCTGCCTCAAATTCGGGGGATGGGTTCATGGTGAGCGGGGGTTGATTGAAGAAAGCCTGCGGAGCTCCTCCCAGAGCGCCAGCTCTTCGGCGCTGGATTTCTTCGGCAAATAGAGATTGAGGGTGGCGTAAAAATCGCCGCGCTCGCTGGATTTGCCTTTGGGAAAGCCGCGGCCTCGGACACGCAGTAGCTGGCCGTTTTCACTGTCTGGCGGTATGCGTAGCTTAATCGGGCCATCCAAAGTCGGCACGCTTAGCTCGGCGCCAAGCACGGCATCCCACGGCGCGAGATCCAAGTCGTAATAAAGGTCTGGTCCCTCCGCATGGAAATCGGGGTGGGCGGCATGGCGGACGTGCAGATAGAGGTCGCCTGCGGGGGCTCCTTCGCTACCGGGCTCGCCTTGGCCGGTGATGCGGATGCGTTTGCCCTCCAATACACCGGGGGGGATGCGCACTTGGAAACTGCGGGATTCCATCTGACCCGTCCGGGGGTGCTGGGTTTGCAGGGAGATCGGCCGCACGTCGCCGTGCATCACTTCTTCCAAGGTCACGAGAATGTCGCCTTCAATGTCATTGCCGCGGCGCTGTTGCGGGCTGGGCGTGCCGAAACGGCTCCCTCCGCTGAAGTATTTCTCGAAGAAATCGCTGAAGCCTGTGCCGCCGAAGTTGAACTCACGCTCCGCGCCCGCCGCATGGCCGCGCGGTGGCTGGGCGTGTTCCCAATCCGCGCCGAGCAGGTCGTATTTTTTCCGCTTTTCCGGGTCGCTTAAGACCTCGTTGGCTTCATTGATGGCCTTGAATTTTTCTTCCGCCCGCTTCTTGTCCTTGGCGACGTCGGGGTGATACTTCCGCGCCAGCTTGCGGAACGCTTTTTTGATGTCCGCGGCGCTAGCATCCCGAGCAACCTCAAGCGTATCATAGTAATCTTGGAATTTAGCAGGCATGGCGGGTAGTAAGTACGGCGATAGACTTGTTCTAGATCTATCAGCATACACCGCACCTTCGTGTGTGTCGAGAAGCGCCGTTGATCTGCTTTCGCCTTATGCCAGAGATGGAGCTTTGCAGTGTGTCTTTTAAGCACTGCATACTATGACCTGATGCTGATATAATCTTTGCGTTGGGGGCGGGGATGACCGCTCGGCGCGTGATAAGATAGATGCAGCGCGGAGAGAAGAACTCCGCGCTGCATCGAATAGATTTTAAGCTGCCACACCGCTGCAGCCGTGTGAGCCTCAGGCCTTATTGGGGCAGGGAGGGAATGCCGACGCCGGGATCCGTATCGGCGCTGTAGTCCACACCGCTGAGGCCGAAGCCGAAGAGGCGCAGGAAGCTGGATTGGTAGCCATCGAAGTCGCCGAGCTGGGCGAGGTTTTCGGTATTCACTTCTTGCCAGTATTTGGCGAGGAGGGCTTGGAGGGCGGGTTCCATTTCCCAATCGTCGACGCGAATGCGGCCGGCTTCGTCGGGCTGGGGGTTGCCGCTATAGAGGCGGTCGCGCAGCAGACGGTCCATTTGCTCGATGCAGTCTTCGTGAGTGCCTTGGGCCTTCATCGCTTTATAGAGCAGGGATATGTAAAGTGGAACGACGGGAATGGCGGAGCTGGCTTGGGTGACTAGGGCCTTATTGACGGAGACCCAAGCTTTGCCTTGGAGAGGGGCGAGCTTGGTGTCGAGGACGCGTTGGACGCGCTCGAGGTCTTCCTTGGCGCGGCCGATGGTGCCGTTTTTGTAGATGGGCCACGTCACTTCAGGGCCGATGTAGGAGTAGGCTACGGTTTGGACGCCATTGGCGAGGACGCCAGCAGCGAGAAGGGCGTCGGTCCAAAGCTCCCAATCCTGGCCGCCCATGACAGCGACGGTTTGTTCGATGTCGTCGCCTTCTGCGGGTTCGATGGTGACCTCATTGACGACACCGGTGCCGGTGTTGAGGTTCTTGTTGGTGTAGCGTTGTCCGATGGGCTTGAGGACGGACTTGTAGACTTCGCCGGTTTGGGGGTCGGTGCGGCGTGGGGAGGCGAGGCTATAAATGACCAGGTCGACTTGGCCGAGGTCAGCCTTGATGGCGGCGATGACTTCCGCCTTAACGGGATCTGAATAGGCATCGCCATTGAATGAGCGGGCATAGAGGCCTGCGGCTGCGGCCTCTTGTTCAAAGGCGCGGGTGTTGTACCAGCCTGCGGTGGCGGTGCGGTCGGCCTCGCCGGGGCGCTCGAAGAAGACGCCGATGGTGGCCGCATTGGAACCAAAGGCTGCGGCGATGCGCGAGGAGAGGCCGTAGCCGGTGGATGAGCCGATCACGAGCACCTTTTTGGGGCCGTTTTCAATCAGGCCGCGGCTTTTAACGACGGCGATTTGTTCGGCGACTTGTTTGGCGCAGCCTTCGGGGTGAGCGGTGGTGCAAATGAAGCCACGGATTTTCGGTGCAATGATCATACGGGGAAGAGGTTATCGGCGCGCTGC
>CALPMD020000168.1 GCA_943324575.2 Akkermansia muciniphila | reverse complement strand
ACTCCCAGCAATGTTTGCTGAATCGCCCGTAGTCCGAAGGTCGGCCAGCCCAGAGCATGCGCCCCAAAAATCGCTAGATACCCGAGCCACGCCACGCCCGCCAGCCAGCGCAGTCCACCACTCTCCAACGATATTCTGCGATGCACCGCCAGCGCGAATAGCGCGCCGATCCCAAAATAATCCAACGACGCCCAGGTCAGCAACTGCGGCCACGCGCACCATGACTGGAGTTGATCGTGAAGCAGCCGCGACACCGGACCCACCGCCGTGAACCCCAAAATCGCCGGCACCAGCCACCTTCGCGGCAAAAACCAAATCACAAAAGGCCAGATCAAGTAAAACTGCTGCTGCATCGCCAATGACCAGAAATGATTGGTCCCCGCCGGCCAGTAGCCCAAAAATGCCATATGAATGTTAGAAAGGTGAAACACATACCACGCCAGCCCCGGCCCGAGGTCTGGAGCGCGGACGATCCACGCTAGGATCAACGCCGCATAATAAGGCGCAAGAATCCGCAATCCGCGGCGGATCTGATAAGTCTTGAGTGCCTCCACCTTCCAAGCCTCACCCCGTCCTTCGCCACGCTCACGCTCGCGCAGCAATGACCCCGTGATCAGGTAGCCTGTCAGCACCAAGAAAAAAAACAGAAAGACCTCGAATGGAAATACCCGCGTCCAGCCCGCCGGGCACCAGTGATCCCAGCAGATCGCTATCATCGCGACCGCTCTCAGCCCGTCCAGTTGCACGGCTCGCCCTTTCACGCACCGTTTCAAACCATGATCCGCCCAGTCATGCACGCGTTTTCCCCGAAAATCGTCCGCCACCCGCCAATCGCGAACCCATCTTGCGCCCGCCTGACCGCCCTAGGATTCCGCTGTTTCAACTTCGTTGCCATCTCTGAATTGGGGGGATCTGCCTCATGTCAAAACTCCCCGAGTCACCGTTTTTTCAGATTCGCCATCGCCTATCTCCCCATGGCAGGCTCACCCCGCTGTGACGAAACCACTCACTCTTTGGCTGCTAGGCGATGGCAAACCAGGCCATGAAAACCAATCCCTCGGTCTTGCTGAGGCGCTCGCCCGCCGTGTGCCTTGTGCGGTCCACCGCATTTCTATCGCGGGTAAACGAGGTCCGATTTCTCGCGTTAAAGCCGCGATCCAGGCCAGCAGCGATCTCCCGATGCCCGATCTAGTCATCGCTGCCGGCCACACCACCCATCTTGCGTTGCTCTGGTTGACGAAAAAGTACTGCGCAAAAAGCATCGTCCTCATGTCGCCCAGTTTGCCGATGGGCTGGTTCGATCTCTGCATCGCCCCCAGCCACGATTTCCCCAATGGCAGCAAACGTCGCAATCTCATCCTCACCCGCGGCGCGCTCAATCGAGTCGCTCCGCCCGAGGCTCAAGACCGTTCCGGCCGCATGATCCTCATCGGCGGCCCCTCATCCAGCCACGGTTGGGATGAACAACAACTGCTCGATTCACTCGCCCAAATCACCGCCACAGGCAATTGGCAGCTCACCGACTCGCGTCGCACCCCTGCGGGATTCCTCGATCAAATCCGCCAGTCGCTGCCCGCCATCGAGATATTCCCCCACCAGCAAACGTCTTCCAACTGGCTTCCGGAAAAACTCGCCGCGGCGGCGGAAGTCTGGGTCACCGAAGACTCGGTTTCGATGATCTACGAGGCTCTCAGCTCCGGCGCCAAGGTCGGCCTACTGGCAGTTCGCCGCAACAAGCGCCACTCGCGAGTCCTGCGTGGTCTGGAGCAACTGGTCGCGGAGGACTTTCTCACTCCTTTTGCGGCATGGCAAAACAGCAGGATCCTCAAGGTGCCAAATTCCATACTACGCGAAGCTGATCGTTGTGCAGAAGAGGTGTTAAGAAGGTTCGTCCTTCCGTAGACTGGTTGACCGAAGACCAACCCTCCCTAGCTTTTTTCGTATTGCCACTGGTTCAACGATTGTTCCAGCGCCTCGTCCACCGAGCGCATCTTGATTCCTGCGCTGAGTAGTTTAGAGGTATCCATGATGCAGTTCGAACGCGGCGCAACGGCGGCTTGGCTATAAAACTCAGAATCATTTTCCCAAAAGTGGAAGTCACGATGAGGCTTGAGAATGGTTTCGATTTTTTTCAAGACGTCGGCGGTCGAGACAAAGCCGGGGTTGGTGATATTGTAGGTACCAAACGGAATTTTTTGGGACCAAGTATCGAGACAGGCCGAGACGTAGTCGCGGCGGTGCGACAATGAGTTGAAATTGTCATAGACCTTGGCATAGCGTTGGATTTTCGATAGGTAGTTGCGGCTGTTGTCCTGCTCATCGAATGGAATTCGCAGCCGCCAGATATAATTCCTCCCAACGCCACGAATCGATTCTTCGCCGAGTGCTTTGGTGCCGCTGTAAAAACTGCAGGGTTGATCCCGAAACGAAAAATTAGGGGTCATCGTTTCATCAAAGCCCCGGATTCTTGCGGGTGATTTCTTCGCAATTTTCCGAATCTCTGGATCCGTCATATCTTTGGCGACGATCCAACCCTGACCCGTCTCCACCTGACAGCCGGAGAAAATGCAGCCGGATGAAACATGTCCCCAAGGGATATCGAGAGCTGCGCAGGCGCTGGCCAGAACCTGTGGGAACAGCGCATTGCCTTGCAAGGTGTCAGCCTTTGCAGATTCGCAAGCGTCCACGTTAGGTTTGCCCGTATAACCCGCCGCATTGACGATAAAACTGGGTTTGTTTTTCCTCAGGTAGGGGTAGAGCTGCTCAAAGTGGGTATAATCCAATTGAGTGCGCGAAAGAGCGTGAAAATTTTCGCCGCGTTGTTCCAGTTCCTCTTGAAAGGCGTTGCCGATATAGCCGGTGGCTCCGAGAAGTAAAATCATGGGGGGGATGTTCGTTTGTTGTGAATGATTAAGATCGCATGGCTTCCGCGACGACACCGGCCAAATAAGCCTGGTATTCGCAAATCGACATGTCCGCGACGATTTCGGCCAGCTGATCGACGCTCATGAAGCCGCTGCGATAGGACGCTTCTTCGGGACAGCCAATCTTGATGCCCGTGCGTGTTTCAATGGTTTGCACGTAGGCACTCGCCTCGTGGAGCGAGCTACTTGTCCCCGCATCGAGCCAAGCAAAACCCCGGCTGAGTTTCTCAACACGGAGTCTTCCGCGATTGAGATATTCCATATTGATCGCGGTGATTTCCAGCTCGCCACGGGCGGACGGCTGACTGCCCTTGGTGATTTCGATGACGTCGTTGTCGTAGATGTAAATTCCCGGAACTGCGTAGTGACTTTTGGGATACTGGGGCTTTTCCTCGATCGAAATGGCCGAGCCCTCCTCATCGAACTCGACCACGCCGTAGCGCTCCGGATCTTGTACATGGTAACCAAAAATGGTGGCTCCCGAGGTGAAATCGCGAAAGGATTCACCAAAGCCATTGTTACCGTAAAATATATTATCTCCTAAAATCAAAGCCACCGCATCGTCCCCGATAAACGACTCCGCAATGAGAATTGCCTGCGCGATTCCTTCTGGTTTGGCCTGTTCACGATAGTCGATGGAGATGCCCATCCGCGAGCCATCGCCGAGCAATTGCTGAAACCGTGGCAAGTCGTGAGGAGTGGAAATGAGACAGATTTCCCGAATTCCGCCTTCGATCAAGGTGGTCAACGGGTGGTAAATCATCGGTTTGTCGTAAACCGGTTGGAGCTGTTTACTGGCAACGAGGGTGAGGGGATAGAGCCGCGAGCCAGCGCCGCCGGCGAGGATGATGCCTTTCATGGGGGGATGAGTTTCGGAGTTTCGGAGGGCGGAGTTTCGGAGGGCGGAGTTTCGGATTAGAAGCAGAAGGTTTCGCGACGGTTGATCATGCTTCCAATCTGTCTCCCAAGTTGGAAAGCGAGTTGCTGGAGTTCTTCTGCGTGAGCCGGTGTGAGGTAGCCGCAGGCTTTGGCAGAATCTAGCCAGTGGAGGGTTTCCTGAAGCTCTCCGTCGGAATCCGTCAATTTGGATAGAAAATGAGCGGGGTAACGGCGCTTTGCCCAAGCTTCGGCGATATTGGCTCCGATGGATCGAGACGCGCGCCGAATTTGATCGATCAGTGAATACCGCTCCTCTGGCGGCCATTTTTTCGAAAACTCAAAAATTTGCTGCTGAAGCGCGAATGATACTTT
>CALPMD020000167.1 GCA_943324575.2 Akkermansia muciniphila | reverse complement strand
GAGTTAGCCCTGTCGTTTGCGGATGGCTTCGAAGCCTATTTGGCGCTACCGCTGCTGCGGCGCGCCTGCCCCTGCGCTGCCTGCCAAGGTGAGCCTGATGCCATGGGTCGCGTGGTTCGGCCCCGTGTCGAGCATGGGCCGCAGGCCTTTGTCCTTCAGAAATTTGAGACGGTGGGGGGCTATGCCATTCAGCTTTTCTGGGGAGACGGCCATTCGACGGGAATTTACAGTTATGCCTATCTGCAGAAACTCGCCGAACTGCCGTCGCTATAGTCGTTGATCCATCGTCCAAGTGTTTTCCGCCCACGACAGCCTAGCTTGCCTACCGCGTCTTTCGATCAAGGACGTGGAACTGCTTGCTGCAGCGGGTTTCAATACGGCTGCACAACTCCTAGCCCATTTCCCCAAGCGCTATGAAGATCGCCGACGATTCGATGCGTTTCCCAACCAGCCTACCTCCCATGCCGTGTGTCTCCGTGGCACGGTGACGGATGCATCATTGAAACGCTTTGGTCCGAATCGGCGGCTTTATGAAGCATTGATCATGGACGGTTCTGGCGGCCTTTTCGGCTCCGGTAATATCACCTGCCGCTGGTTCAATTCGCCCTACATCCAGAAGCTCTTAGCGGCGGGGCACGAGGTGAGTATCTATGGCAAGGTCAAGGAATACAACGGCCGCCTCTTCATCGATCACCCAGAGTTTGAAATCCTAGGCGATGAGGATGGTGCATCCATCCATCTCGAACGGATTGTCCCGATCTACAAAAATATCTCCGGCATTGCCCAACGTCGCTTGAGAGAAACCATCCATCAGCTGCTTCAAGAAATCGATCCAGCCACA
Organism: Akkermansia muciniphila; assembly: GCA_943324575.2. Taxonomy (GTDB): domain Bacteria; phylum Verrucomicrobiota; class Verrucomicrobiia; order Verrucomicrobiales; family Akkermansiaceae; genus Luteolibacter; species Luteolibacter muciniphilus_E. Next base: position 3,347 of record CALPMD020000167.1, on the reverse strand, counting down.
TTGGCCGCAGTTTATGATATGGATCCGAGCTCCCCGCGTGCGGAGTGCTTCAACGTCATCCATTTCCCCGAATCCATAGACCAGACTCAAGCGGCTCGCCGACGCTTTGCGCTCGAAGAGTTTTTTCTATTGCAACTCAATGTGGTGTGGCGACGGGCTCGCTACAGCGAACAAAGCGGTCGGGTACTGGGAAAAAGCACCACCTACCTTAAACAGTTTTACGCCAGCCTGCCCTTCGATCTCACGGGTGCGCAGAAGCGATGCATCAAAGAAATTCTCGCCGATATGCGGACGGCTCGTCCGATGAATCGCTTGCTGCAGGGCGACGTGGGTGCGGGCAAAACTTTTGTGGCGATGGCAGCCATGTTGCTAGCCATCGGCTCCGGCTGTCAGGCGGCGCTGATGGCACCGACACAGATCCTGGCGGAACAACACTACCTGACCTTTCGCCGCTGGTTGGAACCACTGGGAATCCGGGTCGCGCTGCGCACGGGCAACCGCGATGAATGCAGTCACTCCGAAGCGGCAGGGGAGCCCCAGATCATCATCGGGACTCACGTCCTGCTCTATGATTCAGTGAGCTTTCGGGATTTGGGTCTGGTGGTGATTGATGAGCAGCACAAATTCGGTGTGGGTCAGCGAGCTTCGCTGATTCGTCAGGGCATCGTTCCTGACGTGTTGGTGATGACCGCCACCCCCATTCCGCGGACCTTGACGATGACCATCTACGGGGATCTCGACGTCTCCTTAGTCGATGAAAAGCCAGCCGGCCGAGGCAAGATCGTCACCGCGATGCGCGTGGCCCCCAAGCAAACGGATGTCACCAAGTTTGTGAAAGAACAGCTGGCTCAAGGCCGTCAGGCCTATCTGGTCTATCCACTCGTGGAGGAAAGTGAAGTGCTGAAGGCGGAGTCCGCCACCGAGGCTTTTGATAAATGGAAAAAACGCCTCGGCATGCACGAGGTGGGACTGATCCATGGCAAACTGCGTCCCGAGGAAAAAGAGGCTGTGATGCAGCGTTTTCGGGAAGGGCAGACTGCTGCATTGGTGGCGACTACCGTCATCGAAGTGGGTGTGGATGTCCCCAATGCCAGTGTGATGCTGATTCATCATGCCGAGCGATTTGGTCTGGCCCAGCTCCACCAGCTTCGCGGTCGCATCGGCCGCGGCGGACATAAGAGCTTCTGCGTCCTGTTGACCGATGGTAAAAATCCCGAAGGCGTGGAAAAACTCAAGGTGCTGGAGCAAAGCTCTGACGGGTTCGTGATCGCAGAAGCCGACCTGCGCATGCGAGGCCCCGGTGATGTCTTGGGCACGGATCAGAGTGGTTTGTCAGATCTTCGCTTCCCCGATTTTCTGGCCGATACTTCCGTGCTTGTTGAAGCCCGCGCGATGGCGGATCGAGTGATGGCTGAAGACCCGCACCTGGATCAATCCTTTCAGGCCTTGCGCGAGATGATTTATCATGGCGGTGGCCTGTCCGGCTTGCCCACCACTGCATGACTTTTTTCGGTTCACTATTTTAGTTAAGATAAGTAAACTAAGTATTTCATGATTTTATTGGCCTTTTGTCCGGGTCGGTGCGATGAAAGGTGTAGGAGATTTTTCCATGTCGCGAGCACGTCCAGGTTTTTACAACACCATCGAATATATAGGCGCGCGGCCTCAGAAGCAAAAGCGTCGCCACTTCTCGGGTGGTTGGGTCATCATCGCCATCTCTTTGGTTCTGGCAGGTTGGTTTGGCCGGCCATTGGTGCCTTTTCTTAAAGCGGCCCAAGTCGGTGGCTCTGTCGAGCGGGCGGCTCAGTTGATTTCCTCGCTGGAGAAGTCCAAGAGCTTTGGCGATAGTCTCGCGGCTGCGGCGTTGGCGCAAAGTGGAGACTCGGTGACCTTCGACTCCACCTATTACAAAATAGCTTATCCCAATGGGGATATACCAGCCAATAGGGGCGATGCCGCAGATGTGGTGGTTCGTTGCTTCCGCAAAATGGGCATCGATTTACAAGTTTTAGTGCACGAGGACATGGTAAAGTCCTTCCGACTTTACCCCCAACTCTGGGGATCCGCTGCTCCCGATTCCAATATCGATCATCGCCGCGTTGCCAATCTTCAGCGCTTTTTCGAGCATAAAGGGCAGTCGATCACGCCGTCTCGCAATGCCGCTGACTATCGCCCCGGCGATATCGTCGTGTGGTCGCTGGCCAATGCGGAAGTCCACATCGGCATCATCGTACCCGGTCCCGGGGATCACGCGAAGGAAGCATGGGTCGTCCACAACATCGGCGCAGGCATGAAGTGGGAGAACGTCCTCTTCGAAAATCGCATTCAGCGCCACTTCCGCTATCCAGCCGAAGAGGCGGAGTAAGTCTCATCCGAGATTCTCGATGCGGAAGACGACGGGCGCGCTGTTGATGCAGTCCAGTGCCTCGATTTCGGTGAGGGCCGCCTGAAGTTCACCGAAGGGGCAGGTGTGAAGCAGGAAAACCATGTTCACAAAGGCGGCGTCAGGATCGGTAGGGTTGACGGGCGAGTGGGTGCCGGAAATGCCGATGCGGTGATCAGCCAGCACTTGCGCGATTTCTGCCACCACGCCCGGACGGTCGGTGACGTCGAAGCGGACGTAATACGCGGTCGAGGTTTCGCCGACAGGGAGGATGCGGCCGCTTTCGCGGTAGGGCAGGAACCCGCGGTGGCCTGAGACTTGGCCCAGCGAGCGGGCTGCCTCGACGAGGTCGGCGACCACGGACGACGCGGTCGGGTCTTGGCCCGCGCCGCGACCGTAAAAAAGGGATTCACCAGCCGTGTCGCCGTGAACGGCAACGGCGTTGAAAACTCCGTGCACGGAGGCGAGGATGTTCGATTGGGCGATGAAGGAAGGCTGGATGCGTAGTTCCACCGAGCCATCGGCATGCTCGCGGATGACGGCCAGTAGCTTGACGACATAGCCGAGGGTTTTGGCAAAATTGATATCGGCAGGGCGAACTTGTTCGATGCCCGAGACGTGGATCGCGGCGGGTTCGATCGGGAAGCCGTAGGCCAAAGTGGCCAGCAGGATCGCTTTGTGCGCTGCGTCCCAGCCGTTCACATCGAGCGCGGGATCGGCCTCGGCGTAACCGAGTGCTTGGGCTTCGCCGAGAGCGGCTTCGAAAGTCAGGCCCGCATCGGTCATCCGTCCGAGGATGTAGTTGGAGGTGCCGTTGATGATGCCCGAAAACGAATGAATGCGGTTGCCGATGAAGGAGTCCTGCACCGTGCGAATGATCGGGATGCCCCCGGCGACAGCTGCCTCGAAGTGGATCGGCGTGTCCATTTCGCGGGAAATGGCGAAGAGTTCGACGCCGCGTTCG
>CALPMD020000166.1 GCA_943324575.2 Akkermansia muciniphila | reverse complement strand
TTCGTTCGCCGCGTTTGCTGGATAAGAGGGCCATGAGGTCGTTGATTTCGCGGCGTTTGGTAAGGGATGGGCCGGTGGCGGCGATGAATTGGTCCAATGTCATTCCGGCGAGGATCGCCTCGGGGGCGACTTGCTTCCATGCGGCGGTGAAGGTGGCGATGCGGTCGGTGATGTCTTCTAGGGTGCGGGCCATGGGATTGAATGGGAGTTAGGTGAGTGAGACAGAGGGCTTGTAGAAGCTGGAAGATGGATCGGCACTATCAGCAAGTCAATCGGCAAGCATTGCCGATGAATCGGCAGTCTTTGCTGATGGATCGGCATTGTTAGCGGATACATCGGCAAGGTGTGCTGATCAATCGGCAAAGTGTGCTGGTTGATCGGCAAGGTGTGCTGATGCATCGGCAGGGTGTGCCGATCGATCGGGAAGCTGGATCAAGTGCTTGGACGTCGTGTCAAAGCCGATTGTCGCGATGGTGGGGCGGTTAGAGATGCGCCTCGGTGCGGGGGTGAGGCTCAGGCGTGGGCGAGAGCGACCTCGAATGCGGCGATGATTTCGTCCACGGGCTCGATGCCACATGAGACGCGCAGCAGATTGGGCGAAACGCCACACGCTTCCGCCCATTCCAGCTCGGTGTAATGGGCTAACAGCGTGTAGGGACACACGAGCGTGAAGAGCGTGCCGAAGCTGGGCCCCTTGTTCAGGCGCAGGGCGTCGTAGACTTTGGGCGTCTTTTTCTCAGACTTGAGGACGAAGGAAAGCAATCCGCCATAGCCGCCGCCTTTGCGCATGACCGCATCGTAGTTCGCGGTGTGGGTCAGCGATGGATGGTAGACCTGCGCGACAGCGGGATGTTGGGCCAACCATGCGGCCACGGCCTGGCCGTTGGCGTTCACCGACTCCATCCGCTTGGCATAGCCATTGAGATTGGAAAGCAGGATTTCGGCATCGGCAATGTAGAGCGGCGCGATGTCTGCCGAGTCGGCCTGCAACGCGACGCGCATGGTGTTAGCCAAGGGCGAATCGGCGCGAACGGTGGCCATCCCCGCCATCACGTCGCCTTGGCCGGAAACCCATTTGGTCAGGCTGCCGGTGACCACATCGGCATAGCGCAGGGAGTCGACGTTCAATGGCCCCGCCACCGAATCATCCAAAATCAGTGGCGTGCCGCTGTCCTGACAGGCCTTGGAAACGCGATGGAGGTCGACGGTGCGCAGCAGCGGATTGCTGGGAACCTCGCTAAAGACGGCGGCGAATTCCCCTTGGCGAATCCGCATCAAGGCTTCGTCAAAGGATTCACCAATGGCCTCGTTGAGGTAGACCACGCCCTGCCCGAACAATTCCTGAACCTTCAGGCTATCGACGTAAGGAAACTCTAACTGCAGCGTCTTCTTACCGGCCAACATTCCCGGCAGCGCCCGCAGGACGGCGGTGATGGCAGCCATGCCGCTGGTGAAAATGAAGGTATCCTCGGGTGCGGCGCCCGTGAATTTCGACATCGCCCGCGCAATCAAATGCGACTTCGAACCTTCGCGCAGATTTCCTTCTGAGAAGTCCTGGGCTTGGCGACTGCTGACGACTTCGCCGGCAAAGCGCCAGTATTCATTGGCCACCTGCTTCGCCTTGGCGGGGACGACGAGCACCTGCAAGCCGTGAAAGCTGGCGATCCGCACCGCGGTCTTTGCCTGAAGCTCCACCCAGCGGTGCGCGCGTTGCACGGATCCGCGCGTGGGCAGCACGATCACTTCTTCCTGTTCGCCCGCCACTTCCGCCTTGGCCGCCGCAAACAAACGTTCCACAGCCGGATGTTTGAAAAACCGCGGGTATCCCGTCCGCATCCGTCTGATCACTTTGTCGCGCCCTTCCTCATAACCGAGGATCGAGTCCCAGGTTGGCAGGCAAACCGAGCAAGCATGCGGAGAATCCGGGAGTGGCATTCCCAAGTCCTCCTCCTGCCATGCCGGATTGGCTGATAGATTACGCGTCACGCCTCCGTCATGGCTCCTGGCCAGACTTTGGGCAAGTCAGATCGACTGGGTAAAGTGAAGAAATTCCCGCATTCTGAGGCGGGAGAGTCACTAAACACGAATATCGATCATCGCCCGCTTGCGCTTCGAACTGATCCAGCGCTCGTATTGCTCGGAAGTTTTCTTGCGGCGGACCCGGTCCTCGACCATTTCGCGGACCTTGTTGTCCAGCGATGGGGCTGCGCCGAGTTCGATCTTGATCGGCTTGACCAAGGTGAATCCCTGCGGGTCTAACAAAGGCCCGATAATCGTGCCGACCTTGGCATCGAAGATGATGGCGGCGAACTCTGCCGATAAATCGGGGCGAGCGACATTGTCCTGAAGCCCGCCGCTTTCGGCATAGGCGTCTTTCGAATTGGCCTTGGCCAGCTCGGTGAAGTCCTTGCCATCGGCCAGTTGTTTCGCCAAGTCCTCGGCGATCGCGAGCTGTGTATCAGCAGTCGCTTGGGGGTTTTGCGGATCGGCAGCTGGAATGAAGATTTTCTGGAAGGTGATGACGTCCTTGCTCACATCGCGGAGCGTGCCCTTGATCTCGTCGTATTCCTTCTGGATTTCGTTGGGCAGCGGGGGAGGTGCGTCGGCAAACTGCTTGGCGCGCATCGCTTGGACGACCATTTTCTCGCGGGTCATGTCGCGGTAGCCATCCATGGTTAGGCGGCTGCGTTTGAGCTCTTCGCGGAATTTCACCTCGTCGCCATTATAGAGCTCGCGGATCTGGCGTTTGATTTCTTCGTCGATCAGGTTGGGCCTGATCGTTGCACCGAGCTGCTTGAATTCATCGAGAATGATTTGCCGGTCGATGAGCTCCTGAATGACATTGGCCTTCGCCTCCTTGAACTTGGCTTCGAATTGCGGCCCGCGGCGGGGGAATTGAGTTGCCAGCTGCGCGTAAACGGGAGCCAGCATGAATGAGACCTGATTCTTGGTGATCACCCGGCCGTTGACCTTGGCGGCGATACCATTGACTTCGATCGAACCCGTCGGGCGCTGTGGGCGCGCGACTTGGGCGTTCAGGCCTGGCCCCGATAAAATCGTACCGACAAGCATCAGGGCTAGGATGAGACGCGAAGGGTGTGGAGTCATGACGTGTTAAAATTTTTGCAGCAGGGTTACTGCTTCCGATAGCTTTCCTTGGAGACTCGCCGATTGCAAGCGGGGAAAGCGACGGCCCTCCAGAAGGATGTAATCGCCGTTGCGATAGAGCATTAAGCGTTGTCCTTGAATTTCAACAGAAGCGATGCCTTCTGCAGCGGCGAGGGCTTTGATCTTGGCGATCTCGAGCAGCCGGGCCGCTGCCTCGGGGATTCTGCCGAAGCGGTCGCGCCACGATTTTTCCAGCGCGGCAAGGGCCTTCTCGGTCCCGGCTTCGGAAAGTTCTCGATAGGCGGTGATGCGAATCTGGGTCTCCTCCAGCCACGTGGCGGGCAAGAATGCGGGTAGGACGAGTTTGGGATCTTCGCGGGCGTAGGTGGTCTCGCTGAATGCGATGAAGTCCGCCTTGAAACTGGTATCACCACGCGGGGCATCCTTTCGCCCTTTCAGGCGGTCCACCGACTGGCGCAGCAACTGGCAATAAAGCTCAAAGCCGATCTGCGAGATCTGTCCCGATTGTTTGGTGCCCAGCAGATTGCCCGCACCGCGGATTTCCAGATCCTTCATCGCGATTTTGAAGCCGGAACCCAGCGCTGTGTATTCCTTGATGGCACTGATGCGTTTGCGCGCATCTCCCACCGTCATCATGTCGCGCGGTAGCAGGAGGATGGCGTAGGCTTTTTCCCCGGCACGGCCGACGCGACCGCGGAGCTGATAGAGATCGGCCAGGCCGAAGCGATCCGCGCGGTCGATCAGGATGGTGTTCGCGTTGGGGATATCGATGCCGGTCTCGATGATAGTGGTGGCTAACAGGACATCCGCCTCGCCTTTGACAAAGGCGTGCATGACCACTTCCAGGTCGTCCTTGTCCATCTGGCCGTGGCCGATGAGGACACGCGCCTCGGGCACCAGTTCGCGGATTTTGGATGCCATCATGTCGATGGTCTTCACGCGGTTGTGCAGGAAAAACGTCTGCCCGCCACGCTTCATCTCGCGGCGGATGGCGTCGCGAATGACTCGCTCGTCATAGGCGCAGACGGTGGTGGAAACCGGCACCCGGTTCGGCGGCGGGGTGTCGATGGT
>CALPMD020000165.1 GCA_943324575.2 Akkermansia muciniphila | reverse complement strand
GGGAGTGCCGCCCTGCGCTTCATCGAAAATCTCCACACCCACATCCAGCCCGCGTTCCTCGCGGAGTACCAACAGCTTGCCCAGTATAAAGCCGCGAAATCCGGCCAACCGATCTCCCAGTTAGAACCATGGGAAGTCGCCTACTGGGCCGAAAAGCAGCGCCGCGAAAACTACGACTTCGATGAAGAGGCGCTCCGTCCCTATTTCCCTGTCGATGGAGTGATGGCGGGCATGTTTGAAATCGCTTCGCGCCTTTTTGGGGTCACCATTCGCCAGCTCCAAACGAGTTACTTCGAATCAGGCACGGCCCCTGAGGAGTTGCCCGCGGACGTCATCGAAGTCTGGCATCCGGAATGCGCGTTTTACGAGATTCATGACTCCAATACCTCGGCCCATCTCGGCTCGTTCTACGCCGATTGGCATCCGCGTGAGTCGAAGCGCGGCGGAGCATGGATGAACTCTCTCCACACGGGAGCGCTTGGCGAGCCCCACCTCGGGTTGATCATTGGCAACATGAGCCCTCTCATTGATGGTAAGCCCGCCTTGCTCACCCATCGCGAAGTGGAAACGATTTTCCACGAATTCGGCCATCTGCTCCACGGTCTGCTCAGTGAAGTGGCGGTCAAATCCCTCGCTGGAACCAATGTCTCGTGGGACTTTGTCGAGTTGCCTTCGCAGATTATGGAAAACTTCTGTTGGGACCGCGAATCGTTGGACCTTTTCGCTCGCCACTACGAAACCGGCGAACCGATCCCCGAGGATCTCTTCGCGAAAATGGTTGCTGCGAAAAACTACCTCAGCGCGTCCGGTTTCATGCGCCAGCTTGCCTTTGCCAAGATCGATCTCGAGCTCCACACCCGGCTCACCGAATTCCTCGGCAAGGACCTCGATGCTGTCGATCGTGAAGTCCTCGCTGACTACCTCGCGCCGCTGAAAACACCGTCGCCGTCGATGATGCGACGCTTCAGTCACTTGTTTAGCAGCCCCACAGGCTATGCCGCGGGCTACTATTCTTACAAATGGGCAGAAGTGCTCGATGCCGACGCTTTCACCCGTTTCCAGGAAGAGGGCGTACTGAACCCTGAAACAGGTGCGGCTTTCCGCGAGCACATTCTCAGCAAAGGAAACTCAATGGCTCCCGACGAACTTTACCGTCGATTCATGGGTCGCGATCCCGACCAGGAACCGCTTCTCATTCGAGCCGGACTGGCATCGATCGTACACGGCAGTAAATCGCGCCTGTCCATTCACGATTCCCCGTGATTCATTGCGCGCATGCACGTGCGCGACTTTGATCCGACTCCTGAACTTCTGGCTCCTGCGGGGAACTGGGACTGCGCCCGTGCGGCGGTGGCGGCCGGGGCGGATGCGATTTATTTCGGATTGCCGCGGTTCAATGCGCGTTTGCGGGCGGATAATTTCATCGATGCGGATTTGGACGAGCTGATGGAATACCTGCACCGCCACGGGGTGAAGGGGTTCATCGCGATGAATACGCTCATCTTCACCAGCGAAATGAAGGCGGCGGAGGAGCAACTGCGCAAAATCGCGGCGGCTGGGGTGGATGCGCTGATTATCCAAGATCTGGGCTTGGCCAAACTCGCTCGCGAAGTCGCGCCGAATGTTGAGCTCCACGCTTCGACGCAGATGACGATCACTTCGCCCGAAGGCCTCGCGTTTCTAGAGTCGCTGTTCCCGATGGAGCGTGCCGTGCTGGCCCGCGAGCTTTCGATCAAGGAAATCGAACGCTTCCAAGCGTCTTCTTTAAAACCCAAAACTCCGCTGGAAGTTTTTGTCCACGGCGCGCTTTGTGTCGCGTATTCCGGGCAGTGCCTGACCAGTGAGTCGCTGGGTCAGCGCAGCGCCAACCGCGGCGAATGCGCCCAGGCCTGCCGCATGCCCTACGAGATCGTGGTGGACGGTGTGACCCGCGAACTCGGGGCCGTCCGTTACCTGCTCAGTCCGCAGGATTTGGCTGCAGCGGATCTGATTCCCGATCTCGTCCGCGCCGGGGTGAAATCCTTCAAAATCGAAGGTCGCCTCAAGTCGCCCGAATACGTTTCCGCCGTTACCCGTGTTTACCGCAAGGCGCTCGATGCCGCGATGGAGCAGAGGGAATCGCCGATCACCGCGTCCGATCGCTACGAGTTGGAAATGACCTTTTCCCGCGGCTTGAGCACGGGTTGGTTCGCGGGCACCAATCATCCGTATCTGACGCACGGCAAATTCGGCAAAAAGCGCGGCCCCTTGCTCGGCGAAATCATCGATTGTGGCCCCGGTTGGATCAAACTCGGCAATCTCACCGGCGTGCCCTTCAACGCGGGCGATGGCGTCGTCTTCGATGCGGGAGAAAACCGCGATCTCGAACAAGGCGCGCGCATCTGGGTGATCGAAGGCGATCGCCTGATTTTCCACCTCACCTATAGCGGGATCAACTTCGACCGCATCAAGCCGGGTCAGACTCTCTACAAAACTTCCGACCCCAAACTCGATTCCGAGTTGCGCCGCTTCTGGCAGAATTCCCGTCCTGCCGAGAAAAAATCCCCGCTCCACCTCGTTGTCGCCGGCAAGCCCGGCGAGCCCATGGAAGTGCGGAGTGGCGAGTGCAGCGTGCGGAGTGAAGTGCTGCTGCAAGAGGCCGCCAAACATCCACTCAGTGCTGAAACTCTGGCCGTGCAGTTGGGCAGGCTCGGTGATTCGTCGTTCGAACTCGGCACGCTCGACAACCAGCTGGAAGGGAATTGCCACATCGCCATTTCCGCGCTGAACCAGCTCCGCCGGGCCCTCGTCAAACAGCTGGAAACCGCAGCAGCGATCAAACCCGTCCTGCCGAAAATCACCACCAACCACCGGGATCTTTTTCCTGAAATTCCGTCTGCCGTAGTGGCCTCTCCGCACTTGAGCGTTCTCTGTCGCACTCTTCCTCAAGTCAGCGCCGCTCTCGAGTGCGGCGTGGAAACGGTTTACTGCGACTTCGAAGACCCACGCCGCTACAAGGAGGCGGTCGCGCTTTGCAAAGCAGAGAGCGGAAAGCAGAAAGCTGAAGTGATCCTTGCCACGCCGCGCATTCTTAAGCCCGGTGAAACCGGCTATCTCAAGCTGATCGAAAACGCCGAGCCCGACGGTTTGCTACTCCGCAATCTCAGCGCGCTGCACTATTACAAGAACCGCGCTGACTTGAAAAAGATCGGCGACTTTTCGCTTAACGTTGCTAATCCGATCACCGGGAAACTGTTGATGGAAAACGCGGGTCTGGATCACCTCACGGTTTCCTACGATCTTAACATTGGCCAAGTTCTCGAGTTGCTCCATGCCGCTCCGCCCGCGTGGTTCGAGCTCACGCTGCACCAGCACATGCCGATGTTTCATATGGAGCACTGCGTCTTCTGCACCTTCCTCAGCAAGGGCACGACCTACAAAGACTGCGGCCGCCCGTGCGAAACTCACGTCGTCCATCTTCGCGACCGCGTCGGCCAGCTTCACCGCCTGCAAGCGGACGTCGGCTGCCGCAACACGCTTTTCAACGGCAAGGCCCAGACGGGCGCACGCTACTTCCAACACCTGCGCAACGCCGGCCTCTCACGCTTCCGCGTCGAGTTGTTAGACGAAGCCGAGGACGCCGCCAAAACCATCCGCGCCTACCAAGACTTGCTTAGCGGCAAGTCGGATCCCTTTGAATTAATCGACCAGGTGCAAGCCCTCGAAAAACTCGGAGTCACCGAAGGCACCCTGGCTGAGCTTTGATCCATCGCCCACGGATTCGCTTGGCGGCAGTGGGCAAAATCGCAAATGATTAGCGGCGTGTTGAAACCTCGATTCAAAAGTGGCGCCTTGGAACAACCGACGGCGTTTCGTAAGGAGCTACTGGAATGGTTTGCTCTAACGGGCAGGGATTACCCATGGCGGCGGACACAGGATCCCTACGAGATTTTAATTTCCGAGGTCATGCTGCAGCAGACGCAGATCGCCACTGTCTTGGGAAAAGGGTATTACACGCGCTTTCTCGAGACCTTTCCCGATATGGAGGCTCTCGTCGCTGCCAGTGACGAGCAACTGTTGAAGGCTTGGGAGGGACTAGGCTATTACCGCCGCGTCCGGATGTTGCGGGAAACGGCGCGGGCCGTGATCGCGCAGCACGGTGGCAAATTTCCGATGGAGCTGGAGGCCCTGATGAAATTGCCGGGCGTGGGCCGCTACACGG
>CALPMD020000164.1 GCA_943324575.2 Akkermansia muciniphila | reverse complement strand
GCAACCCGCTGGCCTCGATCTTTAAGATCACCACATCCCACGTCGCATCCACCGCCAGTGATTTCACCTCGCGGTAATTTGTCTGATCCACCGTCACCGCCAGCGCTTTGGCCTGCTGCACCTCGCTGGCCTTGGCGAGGATGTATCCGTCCGCAGAAATCACCACCCCGTAGCCGATCTCGCGCCTCCCGTCTAGGATCACCGCGCTGGAGGTTTGTAAAACCTGACGCTGAGTTTCGAAGGCCGCCACTACCGACGCCCCTGTACTGCGGTAGGTAGAATCCAGACTTTGCTGACCCTGTGTAGGAAGCATCAAGGCCGCGATGATGAATAGAATCCCCTTGGCGTTCACGGCGTCGGTGGGTTGAGGTTTTCGCCTTGTGGAGATTTCCCTGCATCCGGCCGCTGCGCGTACGGCCCTTCGCCGATGAACTCCGCCTTCAGCAAGCCATCCCAGTTGGCGACAAATTCCGTCATTGGCACGTGCATATTCACCTGCATCTGCTGCCCGACCCGCGAGTGAATGCCCACCAGCTTGCCCTCCAAATCAAACAAGGGACCGCCCGAATCCCCACCGATCAATAGACAGTCCGATTGAAAAATCCCGCTGGCGATCCGCACCAGGCGACCCAGCCGCAGCACCGATCCGCGCGCCTTATCAAATCCGCCGGAGTGCCCCAGCGCGAAAACCCAGTCCCCCAGCCGCGTCGTCTGCCCGCGATCCATTTCCACAAACGGGTAAGTCCCCTTCTCCGTAATCCGGACCATCGCCGCATCCTGATTCGCCACCAGCCCCAACGTTTCCGCTTTCAAGCGCGTCCCATCCTCCAGAATCACCGTCACTGGCTTTTTAACCCCCGTCGCCACGTGAGCTGCCGTCAGAATCAACCCGTCTGCAGAAACGATCACTCCGCTGCCTGAGCCGTCCTCCACCTCAATGCCGACCGTCGCCGACCGCGCACGCGGCAAGGCCCCGATCACCGCGGTCTGGATCTCCTCCAAATCCTTGCGATTTTCCGGGGCCTTGTGGTCATTCACATCCAGACGCCCGCCTTGCGCCATGGCACAACAGCAGAGCAGCAGAAGCATCCAAAAAGTCTTCATTGTCTAGAATTGTTGACATTCTAGACGCACTCGGCCCCTCCAGCAACTGATACCCTTGCAAAAGGGTCTGAAACTTCATCGCCCCGCCTGCACAGGAAGATCACCGCTTGCGGTAGAGCCCGATCCATTCGCGCGATTCGCGTCCCGGATAGGCGGCGCCTGGCACCCAGCCATCGATGCGTTCAAACCACGGTGAAAACCAAGCATCCAGCTCCTCCACCGTCGTTGCGAAGGGCGGCCCACAAGCTGCTTCACCGGGATCAAATGGCGTCAGAAAAAACACACCCGCCAGCAGACCTCCTTGCTCCAGACACGCGGCTGCCGCTTCCGCGTAGCGCCCGCGTTCACTTGGATCGATCGCGCAAAAGCAGGTGTGCTCCCATACCGCCGAAAACTTCCTCCCCGCCCGCCACGCGGGATCCAGGAAATTCCCCAACTCGTAAACTTCCGCGCCCACCGGCGGAAATTCGCGGGCCCGCTCCACAGCGGTCGGCGACAGATCCAAACCGACCACGGGAGCCTCCAAAGTCGCCAGTGCCCGCACATCGTGGCCCAGCCCACAGCCGGGCACCAGAATCGGCCCCGCGCCCCAGTCCGCGCCTTTTGCCAGCACCTCTAGCAATGGCGGTGCCGCCATTCCCTTTTCCCACGGGGTATCTCCCAGCTGATAACGTTTCTCCCAATCGGTCATGCCTCAAGTATCCACCATCCCTTCATGTGCGCAATCCCATTGACCCTGCTCGTCCTTCGGCTAGTCTCGCGCTTTACCCATGGCAGGCTTTTTCAAATCTCTTTTCAACAAGATCACCAACCGCGCGGAAATCGATTGGGATGATCTCGAGGCGGACCTCGTCAGCGCAGATCTTGGCATCCGTCTGAGTACGGCGATCCTCGACGAGCTGCGCGATCTCGGGCGCGAGATTTCCGCCGACGAAGTGGTGGAAACGACCCGCCGTCACCTCGCCAAACGCCTGCCCGCCGACAGCCTACCACCCGCACCGCGCACCGATGGTAAACCGTTTGTGATCTTGGTCGTCGGCGTAAACGGCACAGGCAAAACCACCTCTTCGGCGAAGCTGGGTCTCTGGCTGAAAAACCGCGGCCATTCAGTGATTCTGGCAGCGGCAGATACGTTCCGCGCAGCGGCCGTGGAACAGCTTCAGCGATGGGGTGATCGTCTCAATCTGCCCGTCGTCAAAGGCAGCCCGAATGCTGACCCGTCATCGGTGTGTTTCAGCGCGCACCAGAAGGCAATCGCCGCACACACCGATTTTCTCATCTGCGATACCGCAGGGCGCATCCACACCCGCCACAACCTGATGGAAGAGCTGGGCAAAATCCGCCGGACGCTGGCGAAGCAGGACGAAACCGCACCGCACCTCACCTTGTTAGTCGTGGATGCCACCACCGGCTCGAACGCGCTCAACCAGGCGAAGGAATTTCACAAGGCCAGCCCGCTCGATGGACTAATCGTCACCAAGCTCGACGGCTCCGGCAAGGGCGGCATCGCGGTGACCATTCATGATCAGCTCGGCATCGCACCGCGCTTCATCGGCACGGGCGAAGAACCCGAGGCGTTTGCCATTTTCGAGAAAGAACGCTTCGTCCAGGAAGTGCTCTGAAACGAAAAACCATCAACCCGTCGTCCTCAGGCCCGAGGCGATCGCGTTGATCGAGAGAAGCAGCTTGGGTAAAAGCGCATCCGCCTGCTCCATCCGCTCGTGGGCGACGTGATCGCGCCACTCGCGGAGCAAGGCGATCTGCTGCTGATGCAAGACCCGCAGCGGAGCTTCGCGGATCTCGAGCGTCTTCGCCATCCGCGGCCGACGCGCGCGCATTTCTCCGTCGAAAAGTTCGGCCAGATGCACCCGCGTCCGCTCGAATTCTTCACAGATCCAGCCGAGCAAACGCTCGCGCAGTTCGACGTTTTCGACCAAACCGGCATAGTCGCGCATCAGATCCAAGTTGGCAGAAGCGAGGTTGGTTTCGACATTGGTGAGGACGTAGCTGAGGAAGGTCGATTTGGGCAGCGCCTGCTTGAACTGCGCAAAACCTGCGGGATCCTCAGCTTTGAGTGCCTCCAGGGCCGATCCGACACCGAACCAACCCGGCAGATAGTAACGGGCTTGGGTCCATGAAAACACCCACGGGATCGCCCGTAGATCACTGATCGAAAATCCCTTCTTGCCAGTCCGTCGCGCGGGCCGTGAGCCAATGCGCGCATTTTCCAGCGCGTCGATCGGTGTCGCCTGACGATAGAATTCGATAAAACCATCGGCCTTGAGAAACTTCTGATAGGCGGCCTGACTGCTTTCTCCCAGACGCGCCATGAACGCCTCGCATGGGTCTTCGGCGGACGGGAAATGGCGATGCTGCGCGGTGGTCACCGCCGCACCGGCCAGAAGAAGCTCGAGATTGAAGGTGGCGTTGGCGAGGTTCGCGTATTTCTGGGCGATCGTCTCGCCCTGTTCGGTCATGCGGAAACCGCCGCTCATCGCTCCCGACGGCAGCGCCGCCATGAACCAATGCGTCGGCCCGGCACCGCGGGAAATCGTGCCGCCGCGACCGTGGAAGAAACACAGCTTCATCTGATTTTCCTGCCCCACCCGCGTCAGCGCGGTCTGGGCCCGCTGCAGCGCAAACTGCGCGGCCAGAATCCCGCAATCCTTGTTGGAATCCGAGTAGCCCAGCATCACCTGCTGGCTCTCCGCACCGCGCGCCGCCTGCGACCGCCGCGTCAGGTCATGCTGCAGAAACGCCTCCAAAATCCCCGGCGAGCGATCGAGATCGTCCATCGTCTCAAACAATGGTACCACCGGCAACGGACAGACCAAGCCCTCGGCCATCAGATCCATCAGGCCGGCCTCGCGCGCCAGCAGATAGACACCTAACAAATCGGAAAGCTGACGCGTCATCGAGACAATCAGCGCGCCCAAGCCCGCCGTCCCCCAGTCGCGACGATGGCGAACCAAAACGCGGTAGCAATCCAGCACCGCATCCGCCTCGGCCCCCACGCGCAGGTCGTCGTGGATGAATGGTCGTGTCGACTTCAATTCGGTATTGAGAAACTCCACGCGTTGCGACTCTGGCCAAGCGGCATAGTTCGCGCCGTCCGCCACCCCGG
>CALPMD020000163.1 GCA_943324575.2 Akkermansia muciniphila | reverse complement strand
TGTTTGGCCAGGCCGCGCCAATCCGCCGCCATGCCGACGGCACCGTGCAGGCACCAGCATTCCATGGGCCCGGCTTCGCGGCGTTCGTCGGTTTGTTTGGAGTATTGGAGCACGGGACGGGAGTCTGTGGATGGTGAGAAAAGCTGTCAAATACTGGCGCGGCGGCGGGTTTCTGAACGGCGGGGCTTGTCAAATCGCCGGGCTTGGCGAAACTCGGGATCTTGGCAGGCAATGCTGCCTGTGATTTTTTACCCGATGAGCACCCCAAAGACGAGCGAGATCCGCGGCAGCCGCAAGTCGGAGATGCTGGGCCTGCTGGCGGGCTGGGGGATGCGCTGCTGGGCGGCGACGCTGCGCTACGAGATCGAGGACCGCTGTGGCATCACCACGCCGGGCGAGCATCAGGGGGCGGTGATTTTTGCGCTGTGGCACAACCGGATTTTCACGATTCCGCCGATCTGGTGGAAGACGGGCGGCAACGGCCGGAAATCGGTGGTGCTGACGAGCGCGAGCAAGGATGGCGCGGTGTTGTCCCGGGCGATGGCGGTGTTCGGCCTCGGCGCGGTGCGCGGTTCGTCATCGCGGCGGGCAGTGGCGGCATTGATCGGGATGAAACGGGCGCTGAAGGAGGGATTCGACGTTTGCATCACGCCGGATGGCCCGCGTGGCCCGCGCTATGTGTTCCACCCGGGGGTGATCAAACTGGCCGAGTCCTCGGGTGCGCCGATCGTGCCGATCCATGCGCATTACGCCGCGGCGTGGCGGCTGAAAAGCTGGGACGGACTGGTCATCCCCAAGCCGTTTAGCCGCGTCAAAGTGATTTTCGACGCGATGCTTGTCGTCCCGCCCAAGCTAGATGAAGCTGGATTTGAAACGCAGCGCCAAGCCGTCCAAGCGATCCTGCTGGCGGGTGCCGACGATGCTTGAACAATTTTCTCCCATGAATACTCCTAAAGTCCTCGATGGAAAATCCGTAGCCGCCGCCGTGCTCGACGAGTGCCGCGCCGAAGTCGCCGAATTGTTAGCCAAAGGCATCACCCCGGGTCTCGCCGTGGTGCTGGTCGGCAGCGATCCCGCATCGCAAGTGTACGTCGGCTCGAAAACCCGCACCTGCGCCGAGCTGGGATTCCATTCGCTGAAAGTCGAACTGCCCGCGGAAACGACGCAGGAGGAACTGCTGCAAGTGGTGCGCGATCTGAATGCCGACCCTGCGGTTCATGGCATCCTCGTGCAGTCGCCGCCGCCGAAACACATCGACGAAGAAGCGGTCATCCGCGAGATCGACCCGCGCAAGGATGTCGATGGCTTCCACCCGGAAAACGTCGCCAAACTGGTGCTGGAAGACCCGAGCGGATTTGTCCCCTGCACGCCTGCGGGCTGTATGAAGTTACTAGAAGTCTCCGGCATCAACACCGCGGGAGCCGAGGCAGTGGTCATCGGTCGCAGCATGATCGTCGGCAAGCCGATGGCGTTGCTGCTGGTTTCCAAAAACTCGAACGCCACCGTGACCATCGCCCACTCGCGCTCCAAGGATCTGCCGGGGATTTGTCGCCGTGCGGACATCCTGATCGCCGCCGTCGGCCGCCCCGAAATGGTCAAAGCGGATTGGGTCAAACCCGGTGCCGTGGTCATCGACGTCGGCATCAACCGCGTGCCCGATGCTTCCAAGAAGTCGGGCTACCGCCTGACGGGCGATGTCGCCTACGAAGAAGTCGCGCCACTGTGCTCCGCCATCACCCCCGTCCCCGGCGGTGTCGGCCCGATGACCATCGCGATGCTGATGAAAAATACCCTGCAAGCGGCAAGGCAGATCGGGCGATCTTCTTAAGGAGGTCCTCTGCGGTATGAGAACACCATGAAAATTCTACTTTCGTCGTTCAATTTTCATGGTGGAGTACAGTTCTCAGGATTTATTTTTTGGGAAATAGCGGACATGGGGGAGGCCTTCGAAATGGCTGTCCTGGGTCCACAGGGTGGCCTGGTTGGCGAGGCTGGTGGCGTAGATGATGCTGTCTGCCATCGGCAGCTTGTTCTTTATACTGAGAGCGGCGGCGTGGATCGCGATCTCGGGGTCGACGGGGAAAACGCTACTTTGCCGCATCAGGTCCGCGATCTGGTCGGCTCGCAGCTTATCGGCATGGAGCACGGTGTATTTCCAGACTTCATAGAGGGAAATGGTGGAGACGATGACCGAACCTGGCTTGGCCAATACCACTAGAAACTCCCTAGCATTGGGACCGTTGTGAAGAATTTCGATCCATCCCGAGCTGTCGAGGCAGTGCAAGCTCATGGCAGCTCGCGGTCGGGTTCACGCTCAAAGGGAATGTGCGCACAATCGGCGAGGTAGCCGACCATTTGTTCAGGAGTGAGAATGGGCCGGAGCTCAATACAACCGTCTCTTTCGATGACGTTGAGCTTTTGACCTGGCTTGAGATCCAGCGCCTTGCGGATTTCCTTCGGGATCACGACTTGGTATTTCGGCGACAAAAGCGAGGTTGTCATACGAAATGAATTTCGGGCTATTTTTTAAAAATCGCAACCCAAATCCCATTCGCGGATCTAACTTACTCTAAACCGCGTTGATTTTATCCTGCAAGTTAACGCATAAAATCAACCGAAAGCTGCCCCGACTTTCTCTCGCCAAGAGCTTCCCTTGCCGCCCTCGATCCTCCATCATCCCCCGCATGCGCCTGGCTGTCATCAATCTGGTTGGACTTTCTCGCTCGTTGTTGGGCGAGCACATGCCCGGGCTGACGCGGTTTGCGGAAAAGCATGGGCTGCAATCGTACCAGCCCGCTTTTCCTGCGGTAACCTGCACCGCGCAGTCGTCGATCCTCACCGGCACGTCGCCCGCGGAGCATGGAATCGTCGCGAATGGCTGGTATGACCGCGAAAGCGCCGAGGTGCGCTTTTGGAAACAGAGCAATCACCTGGTGCATGGCGACAAGCTGTGGGACAAGCTGCGGCGCGAGATCCCCGGTTTCACCTGCGCGAAGATATTCTGGTGGTACAACATGTATTCCAGCGCCGATTTTTCGGTCACGCCGCGCCCGCTTTATCCCGCCGATGGGCGGAAGGTGTTTGATATCCACACCCAGCCGATGGGCCTGCGGGAGGAATTGAAAAACGATCTCGGCCCCTTCCCGTTTCCTGCCTTCTGGGGTCCGGCGGCGGGGATCGCTTCTTCCGAGTGGATCGCGGCGTCAGCGAAGTGGATCGAGGAAAATCACGCACCCACGCTGAGTCTGGTTTACCTGCCGCATCTCGACTACTCGCTGCAGAAAGATGGGCCGCTGGCACCGAATATCCCCGAGGAACTGCGGAAAATCGACAAGCTCGCCACCGACCTCATCGACTTCTACGAGTCGCGCCAAGTCCGCGTGCTGGTGCTGTCGGAGTATGGGATTTCGCCCGTCAACCGACCGATCCACCTCAACCGCTTGTTCCGCGAAAAGGGCTGGATCCAAGTGAAGGATGAGTTGGGGCGCGAGACGTTAGACTGTGGCGCCTGCCGTGCCTTTGCGGTGGCAGACCATCAGGTGGCGCATGTTTACGTTAACGATCCAACGATCCGCGACGAAGTCCGTGCTTTGTTGGAATCAACTTCGGGTGTCGATGAAGTCCGCACGGTTGCCGAAAGCTGGGGCGATGGCATCGCCGCCGAGCGGGCGGGGGAATTCATCGCCATCGCGGCGGAAGACGCCTGGTTCACCTATTATTTCTGGCAGGACGATGCCGTTGCGCCCGACTACGCACGGACCATCGATATTCACCGCAAGCCGGGCTACGACCCGTGCGAGTTGTTCCTCGATCCTGCGATCGCCTTTCCCAAGCTGAAGATCGGGATGTTTCTCCTGAAGAAAAAGCTCGGTCTGCGCGGATTGCTGGGTGTCATCCCGCTGGATGCGTCGCTGGTAAAGGGTTCGCACGGCAGGGATCAGGTCGCCGAAAACGAGCGCCCTGTGCTGTTAGGATCTGCCTATCCCGTCGCGACTGCGGAAGACGTGCACTTGGCGATTCTGGATGCCGCCCGCGCATTCTCCTAGCGAGCTAGGTGGCGATGGATTTTCCGGGCTTGGAATTCGGCCATTTCGGAGGATGATGGGGCTTGTGATTTGTCACCCATGATCCTGCCATGATCCCTACTGTTCGACGCTCGTTGGTGCTTGTCGCCGTATTTGTTGTCACGTTTTCCGCCGTCTTGGTGACGCGGAAGTGGCGTGCAGAAGGCAGTCTACGGAGTTTG
>CALPMD020000162.1 GCA_943324575.2 Akkermansia muciniphila | reverse complement strand
TGGGAGTGATTTGCTTTCCCAGTAGGGGAATCACCGATTCCTTTACTGGGGATGCGCGCCCGCTTCTGCTACAAGTGTTGCTGACCTCTTAGGCCCGAGCAATGCCGCGCTGATAGGGCTGCGGCGTTGGGCGGTCCTTTTTCATCAGCGCATTACGCATCTTGGTGAGCGCGGAGTTTTGAAGCTGACGGATCCGCTCGCGCGACACGCCGAACTCGCGGCCGACATCCTCCAACAGCATCGGCTTCAGCCCGGTAAGGCCAAAGCGCTCGTCGATGATCCGCCGCTCACGTTCGTTAAGGATCGAAAGCAAACCGCCAATCTCGGCGTGAAGGTCTTTGTCGGAGAGCATTTCGAGCGGGTCGGAGGCCGACTCGTCGCTGACAATTTCGCCGAATTCCGTGGCCTCGCTTTCGTTGATTGGGGCATCGAGCGACTGCGGACGCAGCGCGGCTTGCTTCAGCATCGCGATTTTTTGCTGTGGCAGACCCAGCTCTTCGGCCAGTTCCTCGTTCGTCGGTTCGCGGCCCAGCGATTCGCCGAGGGTCGACGCGATCCGGCGCATGCGGGCGATTTTATCCACCATGTGGATCGGCAGGCGGATGGTCTTCGACTGGTTGGCCAGGGCGCGTTTGATCGACTGCTTGATCCACCACGCACCGTAGGTTGAAAGTTTGCCGCCCTTTTCCGGGTCAAAGCGTTCGACGGCGCTCATCAGGCCGATGTTGCCTTCGGAAATCAGGTCGCTCAGCGACAGGCCATAGCCGGAGTAGTCGTGCGCGATTTTCACCACCAGCCGCAGGTTGGCCTGAATCATCTGCGTGCGAGCCGCCTCGTCGCCCGCTTTGATGCGTTCCGCGAGTTCGTTTTCCTGCTCGACGGTGAGCAGGGGTGTCTTGGAAATTTCCTGCAAATAGAACTTCAGGCTGCTGTCAGATTCGTAGGCCATGATCGGGAGAGAGTTCGCTAACAACTCATCTATAAATCATCAGCGCTACCGCGCACGGATTTATTTCATTATTTTTGAAATTACTGAAACATCTGGGATCGATTTCGCCGATTTTTCGGCATCGGGCTCATGAAGAAGCATCAGAATCGTTGATGAACTTGACACTGTCGCTCTGCTGAGGCGGGATTCCCGCGACATGGCCAAACTTTCAATTCGCAATCTCGATGTTTCCTCCAAAGAAGTCCTCATGCGCGTGGATTTCAACGTCCCTCTCAAGGATGGCGTCATCACCGACGAAACCCGTATCCAAGGCGCGGTGCCTTCGATCCGCCAATTGATTGCTGGCGGTGCCAAACTGGTCCTTTGCTCCCACTTGGGTCGTCCACAAGGCGGGCCTGAGGCGAAATTCTCGCTCGCGCCGGTGGCCGCGCGCCTCAGCGAAATCCTCGGCCAGCCCGTGAAACTCGCTCCTGACAGCATCGGTGCCGAAGTGGCCGCCCTGCGCAGCGCGCTTCAACCCGGCGAAGTGCTGATCCTTGAAAATACCCGTTTTTACGCCGCTGAAGAAGCGAACGACACCGATTTCGCCAAGCAACTGGCGGGCAGCGCCGACATTTACGTCAACGACGCCTTTGGCACTGCGCACCGCGCCCACGCTTCCACGGAAGGCGTGACCCACTTCGTCAAACAAAGCGCGATGGGCTTGCTGATGGAGCGCGAGCTCGAATACCTCGACGGCAAGCTGCGCAATCCCGAGCGACCATTCCTCGTGATCATGGGCGGCGCCAAGGTTTCCGACAAAATCCAAGTCATCACGGCCCTGATGGAAAAGGCGGACGCGTTCCTGATCGGTGGGGCGATGGCCAATACCTTCCGCAAGGCCCAAGGCTATCAAACCGGCAACAGCCGCGTCGAAGCCGACAAGCTCGACCTCGCGCTGGATATCCTCGCCAAGGCCAAGGCCAAGGGCGTGCGGTTCCTGCTGCCGGCCGATACCCGCGTCACCCAAGAATTCAAGGAAGGCGCCGAGACGAAAGTCACCGCTCCTTACGAACAAGGCGGCTCGACGCCTGACAGTTGGGAAGGCATCGACATCGGCGACGTGGCCATCGATGAATTCTGCGCCGAAGTCGCCAAGGCGAAGACCATTATCTGGAACGGCCCGATGGGCGTCTTCGAAATTGAAAGCTTCGCCAAAGGCACCCGCGCCATCGCCGAGGCGATGGCTAAAAGCGACGGCGTGACGATCGTCGGTGGCGGGGATTCGGTGACCGCCGTCAATCAATTCGGCCTGGACGACAAGATGACCTTTATTTCCACCGGCGGTGGTGCTTCCCTCGAATTGCTCGAAGGAAAAGTCCTTCCCGGCGTGGCCGCCCTGACCGAGATTTAATTCATCCCTCCAACTCCAATTCAAACTATTCCATGAACATCAATCGTAAGCCAATCTTCGCCGCCAACTGGAAAATGAACAAGGGCGCTTCCGAAACGGAAGATTTCGTCAAAAGTTTCCTTTCGAAGACGCAAGGGCAGAGTTTTTCCTGCGAGATCGTGATCGCGCCGCCGTTTGTTTCATTGCCTAAGCTGGCGGACCTGCTGCACACCGCAGCCACTGGAAAGAACGCACACGCCATCCAGATCGCCGCGCAGAACTGCTCGCAGTTCGATTCCGGCGCCTACACCGGCGAAATCAGCGTGCTGATGCTGCGCGAGTTTTTCGTTCACTACGTCATCCTCGGCCACAGTGAGCGCCGCGCGATCTACGGCGAGACTGACGCGATCATCAACGCCAAGATGAAGAAGGCACGCGAGGCGAATCTCAAGCCCATCTTCTGCATCGGCGAAACCTTGGCCGAACGCGAATCCGGCAAGCTTGAAAGCGTGCTGCGCACCCAAATCACAGAAGGTCTCAAGGATCTGACGGATAAGGATATGGCGGAAACCGTCATCGCCTACGAGCCCGTCTGGGCGATCGGCACGGGCGTCACCGCCACTTCCCAGCAAGCCCAAGACGCCCACGCCTTCGTGCGTTCCGTCATCGCGGAACTCTACGGCGCTGACACGGCGGGCAGAATCCGTATCCAGTACGGTGGCAGCGTGAAGCCCGGCAACGCCGCCGAGCTGATGGCTTGCCCGGACATCGACGGCGCGCTGATCGGCGGAGCGGCTTTGGAACCCCAGAGCTTCTTCGAAATCATCGTCAACGGCAGCGCGGAGTGATTTGATTTGCAGCCGTCACTCGGTTTGGTTTATCTTGACCGATGATCGCAACCGCGCCTCACCACTTGGCTCAAAGTCTTTCCCCATGACAGGTCACGTCCGCCTCATCGCTCTCGCTTTTCTCCTGCTTACGGCATGGGGCCGTGCCGACCACCTCATTGTCGCGGGAGGGCCAGCCCTGCGCGAGTGGGAGAACCTGCGTTTGCCAGAAGACCGACACGACAACTGGTGGGCCAACTTTATCCGCGCCTCGACGCTGCGAATGGATGAAATCCGAAAAACCTCCGGCCCAAATGCGAAGCTGGTGTGGATGGTTTATCAACCGAGTTTCCACTCGCGCAGCAAGGAAGACCGCAAGCCTTACACGAAGTGGATCACTGAACTGGCCGCCAAACGCCGTGCCACCTTGATCTGGTTCAGCAGCTCCGCCGATTTCATTCAAACGCTCAACGCTCGCCCCCGTGGCTCGGTCGAGACCTTCGACTTCTATGGTCATTCCAATAAGCATGCGTTCATGTTCGACTACAGCAACAGGATCATGGGAGCGTCTTCTGTCTTGCTTCACGAGCGCGACCTGCCGCGCCTGAAAGCCTCCATTTTCGCCCCCAATGCCTACTGTAAAAGCTGGGGTTGTCACACAGCGGAAAGCATGAGTGCCACCTGGAAGCGCACGCTCGGGGTCAGCCTCATCGGTGCTCGCGGTGCGACATCCTACACCACGGTGGGTATGGGACTGCTCCCCGTCGTCCGCGGCTCTTGGTCGAGATAATCCAATCCGCCCAAACTCGCGAATAGCCTGAAGGTGGTCAGGCAGTCACTGTTGACGGCAGCGCATTCCGGACTGCGTGATGCTATTGCTGCTCCACGTGCGCCTGATCGTTCTTTTTGTAGGCCCGTGAGCGGGTCCAATGGGGCGGCTGGCTTTGATTGCGTAGGTAACTTTCGACCGTTGTGTTTAGGAACTCGCTGCCGTTGTCGCAGTCAAATCCAAGCATGGCAAAGGGCATGCGGGCTTCGATTAGGCGCAGGCCCGTAAAGACTTTGCGCCCGCTGTTCCCCCAAAGCTAGGCAAACTCTGTCAAACCCGTGTGAATGTCGGTTAGGG
>CALPMD020000161.1 GCA_943324575.2 Akkermansia muciniphila | reverse complement strand
CTGGTGTCTGACGACGGGTGCCAGTCTTCCTAACCGAGCTTGGGATGAGATCACGACCGAGATTTCGCAGAAGAAGAAGCTGCGAGAGGAGTTCCAGGAGCGCGAACGGCGTTTTCATGAGCAACGCCGGGCGCAGCGCGAGTCCATCGTGCCAGCGGCTGTGCCAAGTCGGGATCGCAAGCCGATCTTGGTGGTTTCGGGCGCGCCGCGATCGGGGACTTCGATGATGATGCGGATGCTCTCGATGGCGGGGCTACCGACATTGACCGACGGCTTGCGGGTGGCGGATGCGAGCAATCCGCTGGGATACTTCGAGTGGGAGTCGGTGAAAAAAATCGCCGGCGACCCGCAGTCGATCGGCAAGGCCGAGGGCAAGGTGTTGAAGGTGGTTTCCGCGCTGCTGCCGTATCTTCCCGCCGGCTGGAATTACGAGGTGATTTTCATGCGGCGCGACACGGATGCCATTTTGCGCTCCCAAGAGGAGATGGTCGCCCGGCTCGGTGGGGCCTCGGTGAAGCTCGCGGCCGAGGAACTCGAACAGCACCTTCAAGCCACCTTGGAAGCCTTGCGGCAGCGGCCGGATGTCCGGCTGCTGGAGATGGACTACGACGGCCTGATCGACCAGCCGGAGGAAATCGTGCAGCAGTTGATCGATTTTGTCGGGCCTGAGCGATTGCGTCGGGTTGCCGCGCTGCGCAGCTCAATCCGCGCGGATCTCCGCCACCATGCGCCCTCAACCCGCCAAGTTTATGTCGGATCCTAATCCTACTTGGAAAGTGCGGCCGCCGTGGCCGGATGAACTGCTGCGGCTGGAGCGGAACTTCCAAATTCCCGGCCTGCAGATCGGTGCGGGAGTGCCAGTTCGGCGGTGGGTGATCGAAGCGTCCGAACCGGAGCGAATCGTCGGCATGGCTGCGCTGAAAGAGACGCTGGAGCAGTCACCCGAGGACAGACTGAAAGCCAGCGTCTTGCGGTTTGCTTGGGAGGTCCGCCCATCGTGGGGCAATCATCCGGCGGCAGCAGCCCTTTTGGAAACCGTTTTGAGCGAGGCGAAAGAGGCTGCGGCCAGCGCCGTGGTCACCTCGGCGGAAAATGACGGATGGATTGAAAATGCCCTGCTCGCGAGGGGATTTCGCGAAGCATCGCGCAAGCAGATCTGGAACATCAATGTGCAACGGGCTATGGGGCCGTTGTTGGGAAAATTCAGCCGGATGCTGTTGCGCATGCCAGTCCAGATCACGAACATCGACGTTTCCAACCTAGAGCCGATCCGCAAGATCTGCGCGCACTACAAACTGCTCTCTCCGGAATTGGTCGTGCCTGCGTCTCCGCAAGCTCGAAACGGTTTTGACCCCAGACTGTCGTTTGTTGCCGGCGACCCCGCCAATCCTTTGGCAATTTTGATGGGCCGAGAATCCAAGGGGAAGGCCTACCTCGAGATTTTGGCGCGCAATGCACAGCATTCGAATGAAACGCCCACCGCGAGCCTTGGGCTGCTGCGGGATTTTTTCCTCGCGGCCCAGAAGATCGGGTACGACGAGGTCAGCTGCCTGTTCCTCTTCGAGCAGGATTCAGGGATCGTTTC
Source organism: Akkermansia muciniphila (assembly GCA_943324575.2). Classification (GTDB taxonomy): domain Bacteria; phylum Verrucomicrobiota; class Verrucomicrobiia; order Verrucomicrobiales; family Akkermansiaceae; genus Luteolibacter; species Luteolibacter muciniphilus_E. Next base: position 2,754 of record CALPMD020000161.1, on the reverse strand, counting down.
CCTCATTCGCCGATTCGGAGCCACTCGGCAAGAGTCCGTGTCACAGTTCATGCTGACGCTTTAGGCGGGCGGCATAAGCGCATGACAAGAAAAACAGGGGCTGCGTGATGAGTGCCGCGCCTCCAAGGCTGGTGGGCTTGGCGCCTTGGGCGTGGGATTCTTTTGTGCAGACCGCGCATCCACTCGATTCACAGCCTATTGACGAAAATCGTAAATAGGTTACGCTACTTATGTGATTCAGAGTTTCGCCGACAAGGATACCAAGAAAATCTGGAATCGCCAGCCTTCGCGCAAGCTGCCGGTCGAGATTCAGGATCGAGCGCTTCGCAAACTCCGCGAACTTGCTGCTGCCACCACTCTCGAAACTCTCCGCTTCCCGCCATCCAATCGTCTGCACCCGCTGCACGGAGATCGCAAAGGCCAGCACGCCATCTGCATCAACTTGCAGTGGCGCATCACTTTCATCTGGGGCGAGCAAGGCCCCGAAAACGTCCGCATCGAAGACTACCACTGAACCATGAAAACCACCCCGCTCCTACACAACCCGCATCCCGGCGAAACGCTCAAGGAGGCTCTCGGCGATCTTGGGATCACCCAGTACCGCCTTGCCCAAGACGTCAGCATTCCCCATAGCCGCGTCACCAACATCATCAAAGGCCGCCAAGGAATCACCGCCGCCACAGCCTTGCGCTTTGGTAAATACTTCAAAACTGGCCCTGACTACTGGCTTAATCTCCAGCAATTCTATGACCTCGCCGCTGCCAGTGAGGAGCATGCCACCACCCTTGCCAACATCCAGCCCGCTCCGGAACTGGCTGCTGCAGACTGAGTGTTAGGCTTCGATGGTCTTCAAACGCTTTCGAATGGCATCCAGAGCCGATTGGCTGACCGAGAGTTTAAAGTCCTTGCGATTGCGCGGGTGATAGACGCGGAAGGCTTCGGTCGGGCCGCTGCGGGCCGCGACGGCGATCCATGCCGTGCCCACGGGCTTGTCGTCCGTGCCGCCGCTCGGACCGGCGATGCCCGTCACGGAAACCGCGATGCAAGCGCCGCTCGCTTTCAGAGCGCCTTCGGCCATTTGGCGGGCGACGGTTTCGCTCACCGCGCCATGGGTTTCGATGTCGGAAGCAACCACTCCGAGCATATCAGTCTTCGCCTGATTCGCATAAGTCACATAGCCATGGGTGAAGACCTCGCTGGCACCGGGCACGTTGGTGATCCGGTTCGCGATCAGGCCGCCCGTGCAACTCTCGGCGATGGCAAAACTCATGCGGCGCTCCTTGAGCAAGCGGACGACGGTTTTTTCCATCGAACTTTCGTCGTCGCTGATGAGGAAAGATCCAAAACGATCGAGCGTGATTTTGCGACCGACTTCCAGAGCCGATGGATCACCGATCATCCGCAAGTCCACTTCGCCAATGTGCGCGCAGTAGCCGTATTCCAGGCCGGGAATCGCAGCCAACTGTGCGTCGATGCCGTCGTGGAAATCGCTTTCGCCAACTCCCGTGAACTTCAGCACCAGTGCTTCGCTCACCGCCTCGACCCCCGCCAAGGCGCGCAGGCGAGGCACCACCTCGGCATGGTACATCGGATAGAGTTCGCGCGGCGGTCCCGGCAACAGAAACACCGCGCAGTTCGACTGGCCGTTGAGCCGCGGCGGCACGTAGATGCCCGGCGCGGTGCCGTTCGGGTTTGGCAAAATATCCGCGCCGACGGGGCAGAGCGCTTGTTTGAGATTGGCATCCACCATCGGCTTGCCGCGCAATGCGAAGAAGCCTTCCAACGAGCGCAGGGCAGCCTCGTCGGTGATCAACTGCAGCCCTAACACTTCGGCGGTGATCTCGCGGGTCAGATCGTCGCTGGTCGGTCCCAGTCCGCCCGTCACAATCACCGCATCCGCGCGGCCGATGGCTTCCTCTAACGAGTCCCGGATCGCGTCGCCATCGGGCACCGTCGTCTGGCGGGAGATCCGCAGGCCGAGTTTGAACAACTCCCGACCAAACCAAGCGCCGTGAGTGTTAAGCGTATTTCCCAGCAGTAGCTCGGTGCCGGTGTTGATGATTTCAATGTTCACGCCGGGAATTTGTGGCACTGCCACGCCGATTCAAAGCTCATATTGCACCTCATGCGTAACCCAGCCAAGGACCGAGCCACCTTTCGGCTTCGTCCAAGCTGATGCCCTTGCGCTGGGCGTAGTCTTCGACTTGGTCTTTCTGCAGCTCGGAAATAGCGAAGTAGTGGCTGTCGGGATGCGAAAAATAGAGCCCGCATACGGCTGCACCGGGGTGCATGGCGCAGCTTTCAGTGAGGGTCACGCCCGTGGCGTTAGATGCGCCTAGCAGATCGAACAGCGGCGGCTTCTCGGTGTGGTCCGGCTGCGCGGGGTAACCCGGCGCGGGGCGGATGCCGCGGTAGTTTTCGTGGATGAGTTGATCGTGGGTCAGCTCGTCCTCGGTTTCATAGCCCCACTCGACGCGCGCCTGATGATGGAGGAATTCGGCAAACGCCTCGGCAAAACGATCGGCGATGGCCTTGACCATGATCGAGCCGAAGGGATCGTGGGCGGCATCCAGCTCCGCCGCGAATTCGTCTGCGCCGTGGATCCCGACAACAAAGCCGCCGATGTAGTCTTTGATTTTACCCCCGGCCACCCAGTCGGCGAGCGCGACGTTTGGCTTGCCGGAATCTTTTTTGATCTGCTGGCGCAGGCTGTGGAAACGCATGCGCTCGGTGGCGCGGGTCTCATCCGTCCAG
>CALPMD020000160.1 GCA_943324575.2 Akkermansia muciniphila | reverse complement strand
CCTTACCCAGCGTCAGTACCGCCAGCCCGACACGGTCGCCACCCAGCTTGGTGGCCAACGGAGGATCTGCCAAAACCTGGCTGGATTCGAAGGTCACGCCCCAAGCCGAGAGCAGATTCGGCAAGGTCGATGTCGCAGGAATTTCCTGCTGTCCCATCATGGGATTGCCGCCGCCGGTCATTTTGGCAGCTACGGAAAATGAATCCAAGCAGGCGACCACCGTACCACCATTGAGCAGGTACTGATCCACGGCAAACTCAGCTGTAGGAGTGATTCCTGCAGGGTGGAGCATCAGCAGCACCTTGATCTCCTTGGGATCGATCATTTTGGGATTCATCGATAGATCCACCACCTCAAAGGACTGTTGGAGCTGCTGATAGATGACCCAACCGGGTGTCGGCGGCTGGCCCGGCATCATCGCTGGGGCGCCTTTCAGATCCAAGGCGGACATGATTCCGATCTTGGGCTTGGTCGGGGCCGTGACCTCGGCGATCGCCTTGGATAAATGATATTCTAACATCGTCTCCTCGCGCGGATTGAGGAACGGAACCACGCTGGTGCGGTCCAGACAAGAAATGGCGAGGCCAAAGTAGAGGTTTTGGTCATTCATTCGCTGTCCGTTGATCCCGTCGAGATTGGCCGAGTCTTCCGCATCGGTATCTGGCTGGGGATCGAGATTTTCGACGTGCAGCTTGCCCTTCGACATAGCGGCATACTCTTTCATCAAATCATCGACGCGGCGCATGTGTAGCTTCAACTCCTCGGGCATATAGTCCGTGCTGCGCGATGCGTAGTAGCGGATGACAACGGGCGTATCGAGCTCCGTCAGAATCGCGCGGGTGCCGGCAGACACTGTGTGGACCTTGTTTTCTGTGAAGTCCGCGCCGCGGTTGCCCAGTGGGGTCAGGGAAACAAGCCAGTTCGCAAGAAGAGCAATAGCGACTAGCGCGGCAACACCAAAGGCTGCGCGGGTGACCGGATGGTTGGTTTTCATGGTCTTAAAGATGAGAGAAAATTGAGGAAGTTAGTAATTACGCGCGCTTAGAGGAAAGGATCGCGCTGGTGCCTAACAAGCAGACAAAGATGATCGAGCCGAACCAGATGAAATCCCTCAGGCGGAACAAGCCGCTGTTGAGCGAGCTGAAGTGATCCCACACGCCGAAGGAAACAATCCCCTCCAACACTCCCGGTGAGACGATCTTGGAAAGCTCGCGCGTTACCGGATCGTATCCGCAAAGCAAGAGTAACACGCAGGCCGAAACTGAAACAATCAGGCATACCACCTGATCGCGCGTGCACGCCGAGACCAACATGGTGATGGCTAAAAACGTGCAGCAAACTAGGAAACTTCCCAGATAACCGGAAAAAATCGCCCCATTGTCCGGATTACCTAAGTAGTTGACCGTGATAACAATTGGAAACGTAAGCGCCAGCGCGAGCAACCATACGGTGGCTGCGGCGAGGTACTTGCCGATGATCGCGCTCCACGTCGAAACGGGCAAGGTACCGAGAAGCTCGATCGTGCCCGAGCGCTGCTCATCGGACCACAATTTCATGCCGACGGCAGGTGCCAAGAGCATGTAAATCCATGGATGCCAGAAGATGAAAGTCCATTGCAGCGAGGAATCCCCCACCCGCATGAACTCACCGAAGGTGAAGGTAAGGCCTAACGAAAAAAGCAGGAAGATCACGATGATCGCGTAGGCCGTGGGCTGCGAAAAATAGCTCGCAAGCTCTCGTTTATAGATCGTGCAGGATGACATGACAGAGGTGAGTGTTCGGATGTTGAGAATTGTTTAAATGACTGCGACTTTAGGCGGCTTCAGTGTCGCGGGTGGTGACCTTGCGGAACAAGTCGGTGAGCGAACCGGTCGGCGACTGGGCGACCAACTCGGCCGGGGTGCCATCGGCAACAATTTTTCCGCGATCCACAATCACCGCACGGGTGCAGGCAGCCTCCACTTCCTCCAAAATATGAGTCGAAAAAAGAATCGCCTTGGTCTTACCCAAGCGCTTGATGAGTTGGCGCACTTCAAACTTCTGGTTCGGATCCAGCCCGTCCGTGGGTTCGTCGAGAATGAGCACTTCAGGATCGTGCAATAGCGCCTGGGCCAGACAGGTGCGGTGGCGGTAGCCCTTGGAAAGCGTGTCGATCGACTGCTGGGCGACGCTGGTGAGGAAACAGGTCTCGATCGCACGCTCGACCGCATCCTTTTTCGCGCCCCCCTTGAGCCCACGGATCGCCGCGCAGAACTTGAGAAACCCGATCACCGTCATGTCATTGTAGAGCGGCGCCGACTCCGGCAAATACCCGATCTTCGCCTTTGCCTCGCCAGGACGATCCACGATCGATATCCCGCAAACCGACGCATCCCCCGATGTCGGTGGGATAAAGCCTGTGATCATGCGCATAGTCGTCGATTTACCAGCCCCGTTAGGCCCCAGAAATCCCAGAACCTCGCCTTTGCGAACCGTAAAGGTCAGGTCGTCCACAGCGAGTTTGCTTCCGAATTGCTTGCTCAGATTTTTGACTTCGATCATGGGGTAAGAAAGGATGTTAGAGTGGACTACTGCTAGACAGCGGCACCGCAGCGGCTGTTTTTCTAAAATAATGACTACTGCGAATAATTCTAGCAAATAACAGATCGCTCCCGCGCCTATCTGACTTGCATCTTGCAGCGCTCTGTGGCCCGATTCACTCGACATGGCCAGTATTCATCTTCCCGAGCGCTGCGGCGTGATGCTTTTGCCCGACTGCACGCTCTTCCCTCACGGTGGGCTGCCGCTCTATATCTTCGAACCGCGCTACCGCAAAATGCTCGACGATTCACTCGAAGGAGATTGTTTCTTCGCCGTGGCACGTCTGATCGGCGAGGAAACCAGCGACCCTGCGGATTGCTCGCCCCCGGTAGGCACCATCAGCCTCGTCAGAGCCTCCCGGGAAAGAGACGACGGCACCTCCGAGCTGCTCATGCACGGCGTCATGCGCGTGCGCTTTACCGAATGGCACGGCGGCCGCGATTACCCCTACGCCAGCATTGAACCGATAATCTCCCAAGTCGTGCCGGAACATCAGACGCAAGCCGCCCTAAAGACCATGCGCGGTGCGGTGGAGGACGCTGTGGCTCCCCTGCCCGCAGAGGTCCAATCGGGTGTTTTCACGCTCCTCGATCGCGCCGATGACCCCGGCCTGATGACCGACATCATTTGCCAGCAATTCATCCACGAGGCCGACCTGCGCCAACAACTGCTGGAAATGGACTCGATTGGCGACCGAATCAGCCGGATCTGCCAATATTTGAGCAATGCACGCCTGATCCTCGATGAGGACTGATGCCGAAAGCCGCTGACGATCCACCGCCCAAATGCCGATTTTTCGAGATCCATTAATTTTTTTGAAGAAGTTCTTGCAAGTTTCGCGTGTGGGCCGTACCAAGTGCGCCCACCCAACCCGAATGCTCGGATGGCGGAATTGGTAGACGCGCTAGACTAAGGATCTAGTAGGGTAACCTGTGGAGGTTCGAGTCCTCTTTCGAGCACCATTTATGGGTTTTGTGTGTGTTATGATTGGCGAAGGAAGCAATTCCTTCGCCTTCATTGTTTCTACCGAGCCCAATGTGTCCCCGATCCTGCGGAGTCCTCTGTTGTTTGATACCCCGCACCACTTGCCAGGATTCACGACCGCACCAGCCGCTTGAATGCGTCCCATGCGTCCCATGCGTCCCATGCGTAGAACCTCTGCCTACCCGTGTTGAGACGTTTCGGGAACTTAATCCATGGTTGCCGTCTCTCGAAAAATCTCGTTGATCTTTCGCATCTTTTCGGGATTCACCTTGAGTACCTTCCGGTCAAAGGTGATGAAGCCATTGACTTCCTCATGATAGTCGATCAGTTCGGTGTAGATGATCGCGCAGAGATTATCGCTTTTGCGCATGGCAGCGGCCTGCTTGACCAACTTCTCGTATTCATTCATCAAATCATCTGCAGACTTTGCAAGCGGACCGTAGCCGTAGGGTTTTCTCTGGGTCTTCCAAGTATGTCCCTCGATCATATAACCGATTCCACCAAATTCGCCGAAAGCGGCAGGGATGTGGGAATCGTAGTCGTAGAAACGCAATTTCCGCTCGTAGCAGTGGGCGTCGTAATAATCGACATTGTAGCGCTTCTGTGACTCTCTCCAAACCCGTTTGACCTCGTCCTCAAGCCAGACATGGCTCGTGGCATTGATAAGACGTGAATGGTCAAGACCACGCGTCAGAACGGTCATTTCCTTGGGTTCAAATTGGCCGTTGGCTTCGTTGAAGAGGACCCAACTGACAATGCAGGGATGATTGTAGAGT
>CALPMD020000159.1 GCA_943324575.2 Akkermansia muciniphila | reverse complement strand
TCGGATTTCAGCGAGGCAATGGCGAGTGATCGCCACGCCACGGAGGGTGATTGCCAGGCATTCACATGGAGTCCCTGGCTTCAGCCGGTCTTCAACCCCCGCACGGAAACCGGATAAATCCGGAACTCCGAACGCATCGAAATTACCTTGTCGGACCTAATTCGGGTTGCTGTTTCTGAATTTTCAGTATTTATTGAAAATTATGAATGCAGCAGCCGACAGGCTTAAACAAGCCCGCAACGAGTTCGTCGCCCAGTGGGGTGCGCTGGGGACGCAGTGGGGAATCAATCGGACGATGGCGCAGATTCATGCGCTGCTGATGATCTCCCCCCAGCCACTGACCACCGACGAGGTGATGGAGGAGCTGGAGATCAGCCGCGGCAATGCCCATTCGAACCTCAAGGAGCTGGTGGCGTGGGGGCTGATCCGGGTGGTGGTGAAAAAGGGCGAGCGCCGCGAGTTTTTCGAGGCCGAGAAGGACGTCTGGCAGATTTTCATCATCGTCGCCCGCGAGCGGAAGCGCCGCGAGATCGAGCCCGCGCTAGCCATTCTCCACAAGTGCGCCGAGGAAAGCCGGGAAATCGACACGCCCGAGGGCCACGCCTTTCACGAGCAAATGCGCCAGCTCGAAGACTTTGTCGGGTTCACCTCGAAGCTGGCGGACCGCGTGTCTTCGATGAAACACGGGCTGGCACTGCAACTGGCGGCGAAACTGCTGGGCTGATTCTGACCTTCCAAACGACTTTTTGACTATGAATCCTGTGATCGTGATTTTCGGTGCCAATGGTTTCCTTGGCCGCTACCTGACCCGCCACTTTGCCCGCAACGGCAAAGAAGTGGTCGCCATCGCCCGCAGCCGCGAAGGCTGGAGCGGCGACGGCATGTTTCTGGAGTGGGACGGCAAATCCCTCGGTCCGTGGGCGCTCGCGCTGGAAGGCGCGGAGGCCGTCATCAATCTGAGCGGCCGCAGTGTGAACTGCCGCTACACCGCGGAAAACCGCCGGCAGATCCTCGACTCCCGCGTCGATTCCACCCGCGTCATCGGCCAAGCGATCGCCGCCTGCAAGGTGCCGCCGAAGAACTGGCTCAATGCCAGCACCGCCAGCTGGTACCGCCACGCAGAGGATCGGCCGCAGAACGATTGGCTCGGCGAGCCGGGCACGGGATTTTACGGCGAGGTGGCGCAGGCGTGGGAGGACGCGTTTTTCGGGGCGGACGTGCCCGCGGCGACGCGCAAACTCGCGCTGCGGATCGGCGTGGTCTTGGTCAACGAGGAGGCGACAGTCTACGATGTGCTGCGCAAACTCAGCGCCCGCGGCCTCGGCGGGGCGATGGGCAGCGGCAACCAGCGCGTGAGCTGGATCCACATGGAGGACTTCCTGCGCGCCGTGGATTTTGCGATCAACGACCCGTTCCTCGACGGCACGATCAACGTCACCGCGCCGGAATTCCCGAGCAATCGCCAGTGGATGCAGACCTTCCGCGAGGCGGTGGGCATGCCGATCGGTCTACCCGCGACCGGCTGGATGCTGGAAATCGGCGCAAGGCTGATGGGCTCCGAGCCCGAGCTGGTGTTGAAAAGTCGCTGGGCCGATCCCGTGCGCTTGCGCGACGCGGGCTTCCGCTGGCGCTGGGGCCGCAGCGCCGACGCGGTGGCAAATCTGCACTCGCGCCGCGGGTTGGCGGGCTTCTTCCGCCCGGCCTCCACCCGCAGCAGCGGTGCCCGCAGCTGGCTGCCCGCGGTCACCCGCTAACTGGTATTGATTTGCTAGCAGATTCCCCGGAAATGCCTGGCAGGATGGAAATTCGCAATCAATTCACCGTCTTTACGGCTCTCTTAACTCACTCGTATTCAGTAAAATTTTAATATGTTAGAGCTAACAGTGGCTTTTTCGGTTTGCCCCGGGTCGGTTTTTGGCCTAAAACGTGCAGACATTGCCCTACGCGAGTGAAAACGCATCACCCTTTCCCAAAGCATGATTCATCGATCCCTTTACCTAACCGCGCTCGCACTGGCTGCGGCGTTGTTCACCAGCTGCGGCAGCACTGGCTCTAGTTCGCTATCGAAAATGTCGTTGAATTCCTTCTCCGGATTCTACGGCAACCGAGAAAGCTTCAATCTTCCTCCCGTTTCCGCAGCCGCCATGGCGGCCACCGCTGGCAAGCCGCGCGACAAACACAAAATGCCGGTTTACGCCTTCAGCGACCGCAGCCGCGTCGTTCGCACCACGGCCTACACTTGCAGCGAGTCAGATCACCTGATCTACGGTAACAAAAACGCCACCGGCACCGTGCTCCGCTACAACAACCGCGTCCGCAGTGCCGCTGCCGACTGGTCGTTCTACCCGGTGGGAACCACCTTCCGCATCCGCGGCTTGCCCTATCTCTACGTGGTGGATGACTACGGCTCTGCGCTGTTAGGCACCGGCACCGTCGACATCTACAAGCCGACCAAGGACGTCATGAACGTCTGGGGCCGCCGCACCGTTGAATTGACCGTCGTCCAGTGGGGATCTTTCACCCGCAGCGCGGAACTCCTGCGCCAGCGCACCGGCTACAATCATTGCCGCAAGATGCTGGCCAACATCGTCCGCCAGCGGCCTGACCTCCGCAGCGTCGCCAAGCTCTAACAAAGCGGATCGTTTTTTCCCAAAGGCCCGTCCGATCACTCGGTCGGGCTTTTTGCTTTGGCGGATGAAGCCAGAACACCGTGGGAGCCGCCATGGCTTTCCAGAAAGTCGGCTTGAATGAATCTCAGCGCTTGCGGATCAGCATGAACTCGTTGCCGTCCGTGTCGTAACACATCGCGAGGTGGGGCGCTTCGCCATCCTCCTCGGTGGGCTCACGGACGAGGCCACCGCCATAGGTTAAGACCTCGGCGGCACCGCTGACGACATCGGCCACTTGGAAGCTGATGCCTGTCCACGTGCGCTTGCCTTCGCCACCCCCGTGGATGCCGAGGATCGCCCCCGCCACATCCAGTTCGGTCATGGTGTTGGAGGACCGGGCAATCGTTGCACCAAAGGCCTCCTGATAGAATCGGGTCGCCCGCGCCAAGTCGGCTGCCCAGATGACATACTTGACGCGTTCGACGAGCATCACTTAGTAGGCGAAGATTTCGCCTTCCTTGAAGAAGCGCTTCAGCTCGGCTTGGGCAGCTTCGACGGAGTCGGAAGCGTGGCAGACGTTGCGCATCTTCGCATCGGCATCCTTGAAGCCGAAGTCGCCGCGGATCGTTCCGGCGGCGGCGATCATCGAATCGGTCGGGCCGAGCAGGTCGCGGACGCGGGCGATCACGTTTTCACCTTCGAGGGCGAGAGCAATCACCGGGGTCTCCTGCATGAAGTCGCGGACGGACGGGAAAAACGGCTTGTCGGCGATATGCGAGTAGTGCTCGGCGAGGATTTCGTCGCTGAGGTGCATCATCTTGATGCCGCGGATCACGAAGCCTTCGGCTTGGAAACGGGACAGGACTTGGCCAGCGAGATTTTTGGCAATCGCGTCGGGCTTGAGTAGAATGAGAGTGGTTTCGGAAGTCATGGAGAGGCGAGGTAGTGTTGTATTCTGATTTGTGCAAGCCTTTTGCCGACGCGGGTCACGCGTGGCAACTGGCGATGCTGGAGAATTTTTCGTCGATGAACGTGAGTACCAGTTTCTCGACTTCCTCGTTTTTGAGGCGATCGACGACGTCGACTGAGAAGCCGCGGGCGATAAGCTGGCGGGCGTTGATGGGGTCGATGCCGCGGGCGCGTAGGTAGAAGATTTCCTCGTCGCTGATCTGGGAGGACGTGCTGCCGTGGGAGCACTTCACCTGGTCGGCGTTGATTTCCAGGCCGGGCATTGAGTTGGCCTCGCAGGTATCGCTCATCAATAGATTGCGGCAGGTCTGATAGGCGTCGGTGTGATGGGCGTTTTCATCTACGAAGATCAACCCCGAGAAAATGGTGCGGGAGTCGTCGTAGAGCGAGTTTTTGTACAGCAGGTCCGAGTAGGCCCCCTCGGAAACGTGGTGCTGGAAGGTGCGCTGGTCGTACTCCTGCTCGTGGGCGGGGATGGAAACCGAGAGCATGTCCGAGCGCGAGCCCGAGCCTTCGAGGCGGGAAAGCGACTCGTTGCGGGCCCATGCGGCGCCGGTGTTGAGGATGAAGCCGGTGGTCGATGCGTCGCGGGCAGCCGAGGTTTCGTTGATCTGGACGACGCGGGTGACCGAGTTGAACGCCTGGATGGCGACGTAATCGAGCCGCGAGTTTTGGCCCGCGCAAAGGTCGTTGAAGGCGATCGCGAGGCCTGGCTGCACCTCGTCGGCGGAGCGGAAAATATCGACCACGCGAACTTTGGAGCTCTTGCCTGTG
>CALPMD020000158.1 GCA_943324575.2 Akkermansia muciniphila | reverse complement strand
GGTGGATGTGGAGCGGTTGACTGCGTTCGGTTAGGCGTTGGCTGAGTTCGATCATGTGGGCAATAAAGTATCTTCGATGGCAGTGCACACGCGCTCTGCGGCATCGGGGATGGCGAGGGTGCGGGCCGCTTTCGCCATGCGTTTGTAAGTTGGCAAGTCTTGCAGGATCGAACTCGCCAAAGTCGCGAGTTTTTCGGCATCCAGATCGCGTTCCTGCAGCAGTTCGGCCGCACCCGCCGCTGCGAACACCTCGGCGTTGCGCGTCTGGTGGTCATCCGCCGCGTAGGGGTAGGGCACCAAAATCGACGGCTGACCCGCGATCGCGATTTCCGTCAGACTCGACGCCCCCGACCGCGCGATCACCAGATCCGCCACCGCATAGGCCGATGGCATCTGGTCGCAAAACCCCAGCACCTTGTAGCCGGGACGGTCGCGCGTGATTTCGCAGACCCGCTCAAAATCCAAGGCGCCCGCGATGTGCAGCACCTGCGTGGCGGGTGGCAAAGTCGCCGCCGCTTCAGCACAAAGTTCGTTCAGTCGGCGCGCCCCTTGGCTACCACCCGTCACCAGAATCGTCGGCTGATTCGCATCCAGCCCAAAGCGTGCAGCGGCCTCCTCGCGCGACGGCAGATCCAGGATTTCCGGCCTGACCGGCGTGCCCGTCGTCACAGTTTCGCACTTCGGGAAAAACGGCTTCGCGGCATCCAGCCCCAGAAAGACCCGGCTGCAAAAGCGGCTCGTCATCACATTCGCCCGCCCCGGCCGCGCGTTGGAGTCGTGGATGAACGTCTTCAACCCCAGCTGATGGCCCGCATACACCGGCGGCAGCGAAGTGAACCCGCCCATCCCGATGACCGCATCCGCTTGGAAATCTACCAGAATCTTTTTGCACTGGCGGACCGAGCCCCACAGCTTCCACAAAAACGGCAGCATCCGCGGCGACAAAGTCGGCGGCTTGGCCACCGCAGGCACCGTCTGGAACGAAAGATGCCGATATTTCGCCGAAGCCTCCGCATCCACCCGCTTCTCCGAGATCAGCAACATCACCGCGTGCCCCCGCGCCCGCAGCGCCTCGCCCACCGCAATGCCCGGAAACAGGTGGCCACCCGTGCCGCCGCAAGCAATGAGGATTTTTAAGGTTTTGGGCATGAATGCGATGGGTGAATAGCCGATGGCAGGCACGAAATAATCATTTCGGCCTCTCCTTCGGGAAAATGTAAGTAAATCCTGATTATACGGCAATCCTCAAAACGCCCAAAATCGGGTAAATTTGAAAAATTTCGCAGCGCGGGCCTGCGAAGTTACTGGGATCAGGTAAATCCACCACCCCACTAAAAAACTTTACCCTTTTTGCGCGAGACCTCTTTTCTCGGAGCCCATTCCCAAAGACCGTGGCCGTGGTCACGAAGGAAGTTGCCCGGCACCATAGCTTGGCGCGCCATCAACTCTCGATCCGATGCGGGAAAAAACGGCTGAGATTGCCCGTGATGGGCGAACGGTCGCCGCGCGCGGAAAGCCCGCGGCACTTGTCGCCAACCATCCACAACCCCCAGACAAAATGCTGGTGATCCGCGGCAAACAAGTCGGCGTGTTGTTGATAGACGCGCGGTTCTCCATCGTGGCCTAGCGCCCCCGCCGCGATCGGATTTCCCCGGTCGACCAAGGAAATGCCCGCGCCTTCACGGCCGAAAAAAGGTTTTTCGACCCAGCGGGAGACGCCCTTGGCGCCAAGAGCTTCGCGCGAAAAGTACGCGGGAAGCAGCAGCGGGTGGCCCGGATTGAGCTCCCACAAAACGGCCAGTAGGCCCTTGTTCGAGAGCATCATCTTCCACGCCGGCTCGATGAACCTCGACCGCTCTTGGCCGATTTCCGCAAAAAACGGTTCCTTGACCATCCACTCCCACGGGTAAAGTTTGAAAAGCTTGTCGATGGCTTGCTCCGCAGCATCCGTGAAGCGCCCTTCCTCAGAAAATCCGATCTCGGACATGTCCATTAGCACCACCGACTTGCCTGCTTGCTCTGCGGTTTCCGCGAGGTAGGCGATGGTCTGGCGATCCTCCAGATTTTCCCAGGCGCAGGCAAAGTGCACCGTGCTTTCGGGGATTGATTGCCATCGCTCGACAAGCGCCTCGTTGATGGAATTGAGCTGGTCGCTTTCGGGCGCGACCTCTTCCAGCCATTGCCACTGGATGACCGCGGCCTCCAACAGCGAAGTCGGTGTATCGGCATTGTATTCGAGTAGTTTCGGCTGCCCGCTGCCATTCCACGCCAGGTCGAAGCGGCCATAGAGCGAAAAATCCGCCGCCATCCACGACGTTTGGATTAGCCCCACCGCGGCCTCTGGAATCGCGAGCCGGCCCCACCAGTCGCGCCTGACGATTTGTTCGCAGGCGTCCCGACAAAGCGCGTGGAGTTCACCCGCCGCGCTTTCTAAAGTCTCCGCCGCTTCCAGTGTGAAAACCAGATGCTGATCCTCCGTCCAATAGGGCGCGCCATCAGCACCATGCCAGATCATGCCTGATTCCTCCACCCGTTGCTTCCAATCTGGGCGCGCCAAGTTCGCTTCAAGACGGATCGCGGATTTCATCGCCTTGAGGAAAAATTAGCTACCAAAGGATGACCGGCTGCTGCCGCCCATACTGCTGCGAGGTGAGCCGAAGCCCCCGCGCACCGATTGCCCGGACTGCAGGGGCATTCCGCTGGCGCGGCTTTGGGCGATCATCCGTTGATATCCTGGATTGGCGGCGGCGTAGCTCCCCACGGCGCTGCGCTGGCGATCGATGCCCCGCTGCCAATTGCCCGCTTGGCCGCTGGCTTGATTAAAGCCCGCACCGGGCGAGAAAAACCCGCGGTTACCGGAAAGAAGCCAATACATCATCAAGGTGTTACCTATTCCAAAGCCATGGTTTTGGGAGCCCGACGGAGTTGAATTCGTCGCGACTTTCTGCTCCTTCTCCAAAGCCGCCTCGACTTTTTTCAAAGCCTCGGGCGAAGGGCGGCTCACCGCCAAGGCTTCAGGCACGTTCTCGTTCCGCCAAACCCCGTTGATGAACCAGCGTCCTTCTTGAAGGAAGCCGTAAGGGTGCTCATAAAATTCCCGCGCTTCCGCGTGGTAGTAGCCCACGCTTGGAATGTGAAAGTTATTCGCCACCTCTCCGCTGCTGAGCTTCGATTTCGCCAGATCCAGTTTTTCGATCTCCGATTGAGTTGCCGCCATGTTGATGTCCTTGTCGGTGGCCACGTAGCTCACCCCGCGGTCGCAACCTGTTAGTCCAGCCGCGCCGCCTGCCAGGATTAACAGAGTTGACCAGCGTAGAATCCCAGTGGGGTTCAGTGAGGTAAAGAAACTGCGTTTTTTCATGAAGTGATAAATATTTAATCGAGGCACCGGCTAAGTCAACCGGCTTACTTGCGCTTTTTCACCCGTGTGCCGTCGCCCACCGTATCGGGCGGGTGCAGCAGCACCTCATCGCCCACCTGCAGGCCACTGAGGATCTCCGTCAGGCGGCCATCGCTGTGGCCGACATCGATCGCCCTGAGCTGTGCCCTGCCGCGGCCGAAAACATAGGTTTTCCAAGTGTTGCCTTCGCGGAACAAGGCGCCCGCAGGCACGATCAAGGCCGACTCCGTGCGCCAGATGGCGACGCGCACTTCGACCCGGAAGCGATCCCCCAGCCGCTTGGCCATTTCGGGCGAATCCACCAGATCACTCAATACAATCACCCGTTGCTCTTCCACGCCCAGCGCGGAAATCTTGGTGAAAGCGGCGGGTTCCACGCGGCGGACGCGGGCTTTGAGCGCGTTTTCGCCGCCCCATTGCTCGATCTCCACGCTGTCGCCCGGGTGGATGGCCACGGCGTCGCGCGAGAGAATCTCCGCCTCGATTTCCAGATCCGCCGGATCGCCGATCTCGAGGATGGACACCCCAGGGCTAACGATCGTTTCGCTTTCCTGCATCACCTTGAGCACGCGGCCGGTGATGGGAGATTTGACCTCGATCAGATTACCGCGGCCGCCCGCTTCGGGACGCTCCAAATTCGCGCGGGCTTGGGCCAATTCATAGTCGATGACTTGCAGCGCAAACTCCGCCGCCCGCACTTCCGCCGCCCGCATCGAAGCCTCGCCCTCGACCCGGTCGCGGTCCATCGCCGACACGCTTCCCTGCAGTTTCGCAGCGCGGACGCGGTCGCGATCCGCTTCGGCCAGTTGCAGCGTCGTGCGCTTGGCGTCCAAAACTTCCACCGCCTGTTTGCGAGATGCCTCCTGCATCGAGACCGCGGCCTCGGCTTGGATGCGGGCGCGCGGATCAAGCAGCGGCGCAGCGATCGGCTCGATGGTGGTTAGCAAGGTCT
>CALPMD020000157.1 GCA_943324575.2 Akkermansia muciniphila | reverse complement strand
CGTGTTACTCGAGGTAACGGACGTGTTACTCGAGGTAACGGACGTGTTACTCGAGGTAACGGACGTGTTACTCGAGGTAACGGTCGTGTTACTCGAGGTAACGGCAGTGTGACTCGAGGTGACACGCGGCTTACTCGAGACGACAGCCCTCGGCACCCCCAGATGAGGGTTACGATCTCTTGGGCGGTGTTTTGCCGCTGCGACAAGCGTCGCTGCAGTAGCGGACAGATTCCCAATCCCGCGCCCACTTCTTGCGCCAAGCAAACGGCCGCCCGCAGTGGAGGCAGATTTTTTGCGGCAGGTTCTGTTTTTTCACGCCATTCATCGGGAACATTCTGACTCTAGAACCGCATCGGCCGTCACCGCAAAAGCAAATTCTTAGCCATTGAAGGCATCTCCCTCATCTCATCCGATATTCCGGCTCGACGGCCTCGCTGGGATCTCTTGAATGAGTGGCATGCCTCGTCTTGTCCGCATTGTCGTCTGGATCGCTGTTTCCTTGTTAGGGGTGGCCGCTGTATCGGTCACGGCATTCCAACGCGATGAACCCGTGAACGCCTTGTGGCTGGTGGTCGCGGGCGTTTGCACCTTTGCGGTCGCCTATCGGTTTTACTCGGCGTGGCTGGTGGCGAAGGTGCTAACGATCGATGACCTGCGCGCGCCTGCCGCCGTCACCCGCAGCGATGGCAAGGACTTCGTGCCGACGCCGAAGTGGGTCGTCTTCGGCCATCATTTCGCCGCCATCGCGGGGCCGGGGCCGCTGGTCGGGCCGGTGCTGGCCGCGCAGTTTGGTTACCTGCCGGGCACCTTGTGGATTCTCGTCGGCGCGACCTTGGGCGGCGGCGTTCACGATGCGGTGGTGCTGTTTGCCTCGATGCGCAGGGATGGGAAATCTCTGGGCCAGATGCTGAAGGAGGAGCTCAATCCGTTCATCGGCTTCGTCGCAATGATCAGTCTGTTAGCGATCATGACGATCCTACTCGCGGTGCTCGGACTGGTTGTCGTCAAGGCACTGGCCGAAAGTCCGTGGGGACTCTTCACCATCGCCGCCACAATTCCGCTGGCTTTCATCATGGGGGTGATGATCAAAAGTGGCAAAGTCAGCGTCACTGCGGCGTCGCTATTCGGGGTGGCTGGTTTGTGCGCTGCGGTGGTGGGCGGGAAATACCTGTCGCCTTCGTGGACCGCCGCGCTGACGCTGCAATCGACCCAACTCGCGTGGGCGATCATGATCTACGGTTTCACCGCCAGTGTGCTGCCCGTGTGGATGCTGCTGGCTCCGCGCGACTACCTCAGTACGTTTCTGAAACTGGGAACGGTGGCGGTGTTAGGGATCTTCATCGTCATCCTCGCGCCGCCGCTGCAGATGCCCGCCATCACACCGTTTGTGAATGGCGGCGGCTTTGTCGTGCCCGGCCCCGTTTTCCCCTTCGTCTGCATCACCATCGCCTGCGGGGCGGTGAGCGGATTTCACGCGCTGATCGCTTCGGGCACCACGCCGAAGCTGCTAGCCCGCGAGAAAGACATCCGCCTCGTCGGCTACGGCGCGATGGTGGTGGAAATGCTCGTCGCGCTGATGGCGATCATCGCTGCCTGCGCCCTCCATCCCGGCGAATACTTCGCGATCAACTCGCCGGTCGACCCGAACGACGCTGCGGCTGTGGCGGCCCAGATCGCTACCATCAATTCCTACGGCCCCGCCTACGCGGTGACTCTCGAACACATGCAGCAGCTCGCCCGCGATCTCGGCGAGCCGCACATGATCGGCAAAGTCGGCGGGGCGCCCACCTTCGCCGTCGGCATGGCGCAGATGTTTGCCAAGGTCATCCCCGGCAATACCGCGCTGTCGCTGTGGTATCACTTCGCGATCATGTTCGAGGCGATGTTCATCCTCACCACGCTGGATGCCGGCACCCGCGTTGGCCGCTTCATCCTCCAAGATTTGTTAGGCAATATCTCGCCGCGCTTGCGCGACACCCGCTCGTGGTTCGCCAACATTCTCGCCACGGGCCTGCTGGTCGGGGCCTGGGGGTTTTTCCTCTATCAGGGTGCGCTCGATCCCGCGGGCATCGCCAAAAGCCTGTGGCCGATCTTCGGGATTTCTAACCAGCTTCTATCGGTCATCGCCTTTTGCCTCGGCACCGTCGTGCTGATCAAGATGGGCAAGGCCCGCTACTGCTGGGTCACGGTGCTGCCGATGATTTTCCTCACCGTGGTCACCTTCACTGCGGGCTGGTTGAAACTTTTTTCACCCGGCTCTGCGGGATTCATTCCGGCCATCCACGCTCTGGAAGGCAAAATCTCAGGCGGCCTGCCCGCGCCCGCTCTGGCTGCCGCGAAAACCGCGCTGTTCAACGCCCGTGTGGATGCGGTGGTCACCGCCACGTTTCTGCTGTTTGTCGCCATCATCGTGATAGGCAGCGCCCGCGAATGCTGGCTGCTGCTGTCAAAACGCAAGGCCGGCGTGCTGAACGAAAGCGAATACATCGCGCTGAAGGATTGCTAAGCGATCCCCTGCGGAAAAAGCCCGGGATCAGTAAACATCGCGCTGGTAGCGCTTGTCCTTCTTGAGTTGGGAAATGAAGGCAGCGGCCTCATCGGCGCTGAGTTTGCCGTGTTCGCTGGCGATTTGAAGCAGGGCTTGATCAACGTCCTTGGCCATGCGGGAGGCGTCGCCACAGACGTAGAAGGCGGCGCCGTTTTGGAGCCAGTTCCAGAGTTCGGCACCGTTTTGGAGCATGAGGTGCTGGACGTAGAGCTTTTCCTTTTGATCGCGTGACCAGGCCAAGTCGAGCTGGTTCAGGACGCCGTCGGCATGGAGGGCTTCCAGTTCGTCTTGATAGAGGTAATCGGTGGCGCTGTGCGGATTGCCAAAGAAAAGCCAGTTGCGGCCCGGGGCGGCGGTGGCTTTGCGATCTTCGAGGAAGGCGCGGAACGGCGCGATGCCCGTGCCGGGGCCGACCATGATGACATCCGTGGCGGCATCTGCTGGAAGACGGAACGCCTTGTTGCTGTGGACGTAGATGCGCGGTGGATTTTCGCTGCTGAGGCGGTCTGCGAGGAAAGTGGAGCAGATGCCACCGCGTTTGCGGCCATGGCTTTCATAGCGGACGACGCCGACGCAGAGATGGACTTCGCCAGGATGCGCGCGGGGGCTCGAGGCGATCGAGTAGAGGCGCGGCTGGAGCTTTTTGAGCACCGAGACGAATTCTTCCCCGTCGGTGAAATCGGCGGGGTGGTCGATGACCAGATCGATCAAGTCGCGGCCCCAGCAGAAGTCGTCGTAGGCTTGTTTATCGTCGGCCGCGACGAGCGAGCGGAGGAAGGGCGAGCCGCTTCTGGCCTGCCACTTTTGGAGGATCGACTTGTTGAGCGAGCCGATGTCGTAGTGGTGGATGAGGGCGTCGCGCAATGAAACTTCGCTGCCATTGGGCGCTGGCACATCGCTGGGCTTGAAGGGGAGATTGGCGATGATTTCATCGACCACGTCAGGCGGGTTGAGTGGGAAAACGCCCAGCGCATCGCCGACTTCATAGTTCAAATCCGAACCTTCCAGAGAGAGCGCGATCTGGTGCGTTTGCTTGTCGCCCGAGCCGTTGAGATTGTAGTTCTGAAGAACGGCTGCGGGGAAGGGCTGGGTTTTCGAGTAGCCAGTCGGGAGGGGCTCGGATTCGGCCTCCACATTGCTGGGAAATCCGCTGCCGCCGGGCGACAACGCCGCGATGACTCCGGCAGACCAAATGGCGTACGGAGCGTCCGGATCCACATCCACATCGACCCGTTCATAAATGCAGGTGGCGCCCAGGCTTTCGAGACGGGTGTCGATCTCGATGCCGCACTTGCAGAAATCGGGATAACTGGTGTCGCCGAGAGCGAGCACCGAGTACGAGAGCGATTCGAGACGGGGCGCGGCATCGCTCATCAACCAAGCGTGGAATTCCGTCGCGCTGTCGGGCGGTTCACCATCGCCATAGGTGGAGGTAAGGATGAGCAGGTTTTTTTCGCTGCTGAGCTTGGCACAGTCGTAGTTGGCGACATCGTGGATTTCGGGGGCGAAATTGCCTTTTTTCAGGGTTTTGAGGAGCTTTTTGGCGAGCCCCTCGGCCGTGCCGGTTTGTGAGGCATAAAGGACGGTGACCGGAACAGCGGGGCCGCTGGGAGTGGCCGGCTGGCCGCCCAGCGTCAACATCTGGGTCAGAAAATCGCTGAGCCATGCGCGTTGCTCCGCCGTGAAAGGAGCGTCATTAGGAATTTGAATCGGGGATGCCATGAATCGGAAGTATGAGCCTGATGCGGCGGAACTTGCTCAGGTGGGCTTTGGGATTCAAGCCCGTTTCGTGCCAATCCCAGAGGATTTCCCGTGAGTGGGCGGAAAGGCATCGCTGAATGGATTCT
>CALPMD020000156.1 GCA_943324575.2 Akkermansia muciniphila | reverse complement strand
GTGATCACAAATCAACTTGAGGAAAATCGAGCAAAGAAGGGTGAAGACCAGAGCCTGGACGAAGCCCACCAGCAGCTCGACAAAGCAGAACGGCAATGCTGGCAGGAAGGAAAGGAAGGAAAGACTCTTCGGCACCAGGGCCATCAAGGCTTCCAAGGTCTGCTCGCCGCCGTAGATGTTGCCAAAAAGACGGAAACTTAGAGCCACCGGACGAATCATGATCGAGATGATTTCCAGAACACCGACAAACAAGAAGACCGGAACCATCAACGCCAACATCAAACCACCGAAGCTACCCTTCGGCGCGAAGATGTGGGCGAGAAATCCTTTGATGCCGTTTTCAGTCAGCGCCCAGTAGAACCAGAGAATCGCAAAGGTCACTGCCATGGCCGCCGTCATGTTGAGGTCGGCGTTGCCACCACGCAACAGGGCGGTGAATCCGTGATGTCCGTGCGCATCGACCGTGTTCCAGCCCACCGTTCCCACTCCGGGAATCAGGCCCATCCAGTTAGACACCAGGATGAAAAAGAAGACCGAGCCGAAGAACCAGAAAGTCCGCTTGACCATGTGGGCTCCGAGCAAGCCTTCGAGGAAATCGTAAAGTGACTCGACCGCCCACTCGGCGAAATTCTGAAGGCCACTTGGCACCATCTTCATCTGACGAGTCGCGATCCGGCAAAAGAGGGTGATCAAACCGACCGCCAACCAGACCATGATCATCGAATTGCTGATCGGCAGCGCTTGGCTAACCTGCTGAGCATTGAGTGGCAGGGCGTGATGCTCGGCGGCCTCCGCAGCAAAAGCGGATACCTGGCCGACAAAACTTAAAGTGAGCGTGGTGAAAATTAAACGCATTCGAAACACCCGCTGGTGCGGGCCGCGGATTGAATAATGAATCCCCCCCGAGTTGGGCAAGTTCTATTTGTGAAAAATTTCACAAGCGCTGCAAATGCTTCTGGCCACAATGGTTTTTATGAACTATGGCGGCCACCGAAGCCCACGCAAACTAAGCGGCACACAACGCGAACAAAAATCGGCCCCATGCGTCTCCCCGTCTTCACACCGCGTTTTTTCTAACACTCTAATTTACCCTCGGTCAAAAAACCCGCGCTCACCAAAAGTGCCGCGCTACTAACAAAAAACGCCGCAAGTCAAGCCTACAACTTAAAAAAATCCTTCTCTTTTTCCTGCGATTTTCTCTTGCTAAACCTCAGTCTCCTTCGCAAAAACGTCGTCGCCATGAACAAAGCTGAACTCATCGAAGCAATCCAAGCCGCCCTCGGAAAAGACACCACCAAGCGTGCTGCCGACGAATCACTCGAAGCCGTTCTCTCCTCGATCGCCAAAGGCGTGAAGAAGGATGGAAAAGTCCAAATCATTGGATTCGGTACTTTCGAAGTCAAGAAGCGTGCTGCACGCCAAGGTCGCAATCCGAAGACCGGAGAATCCATGAAGATCGCCGCTTCCAAGTCGGTCGGCTTCAAGCCTTCTTCCGTCCTCAAGGGCAGCCTGTAATTGTTAGGAGGCTTCGGCCTCCTTCAATCCATCAACTAATAAATCCAAAAACCCCGGCCAGCAGGTCGGGGTTTTTTCTTGGTCGGCTTCTGTGGACATCGGTCGCTGGATCGACTAAGCCCTGCCAGACAACGATCGCCTCACGCGCCATGAAACCAAGAATCACCCTCGCCGAAACTCAGTTGCCAGACGGCAACATTCTCGCCCTGCAAGAGCATGATGGCCGCAAATCCCTGCTGGTCCATGGCCAACAAATCTGTGGTCCATCGACCCAGGCGGCGGAAGAAGAACTTGCCCGCCTGGCCTGTGCGCCGTTCCGCCCCGCGCGCCAACCGCAAATCTGGTTTGCCGGTCTCGGGCTGGGCCACACGATCGCTGCCGTCGCCAAGGAGCTTCCCCAAAAGCGCGCACACTTCTACGTTGCCGAACCCCTCGCTGACATCACCGACTGGCACCGCAAACACATCCCCGACAGTCCGCTGCAGACCGAACCCCGCATCACCTTGGAAAACGATTGCGGCCCCGCATCGCTCATTCGCCACGCCGGGATTCTCCACGCCATTCTCGTGCATCTCGATGCCTCGCCCACTGGCCCGCGCAACCGCTCGTGGGTCGACGAGCGCCGCTGGGTGTCCGCCGCCTTTGAAGCACTGCAGCCCGGCGGCCTGCTCGCCATCGCCGGCTCGCGCCACGTGGCCAATCTCACCCGCCGTCTCCAAGGCTCGGGTTTCGAAGTCGCCGAGTTCACGGTCCCCTCTTCCCCCAACGCCAAAAGACCGCGCTTCCTGCCCATCTGGCTCGCCCGCAAAGGCAAGGCCGCCGATTGATTTCCCCATCCCCCATGACCACGCTGCCCGCCCCACTCTCTGCCAAGACCGTTCTGTCGTTTGATTTCGATGGGACCCTGCACCACTCCGCGGGCGACCCGCCCGTGCCCACCGCTTTCTTCCAGCGGATCCGCACGCTTCGCGAGCAACAAGGCATCGTCTGGGGCATCAACACCGGCCGCTCCATCGACCACATGATCGAGGGCTTTGCCGAAAGCCGCTTCCCCTTCCTTCCCGACTGGATCGTCGCCCGCGAGCGCGAAATTTACTTCCCCGATGCCGACGCCCGCTGGCTGCCGCACCCGACGTGGAATCCGCGCTGCGAGCAGGAAATCCACAACCTGTTCACGCGGGTCCGCAGTCTGTTAGACCGCATCCGTCACGAAGTCGAAGAACACACCGCAGCCAAGTGGATGGAATTTCCAGGCGAGCCCGCTGGCCTCATCTCCCAATCCGAAGAGGAAATGGAATGGATCGTCAGCCGTGTCGAACCCCTCGCCGCCCATGAGCCCCAGCTCGCCTGGCAGCGCAACTCGATCTACCTGCGCTTCGGCCACCGCGATTTCCAAAAAGGCAGCAGCCTCGGCCAAATCGCCAGTCACTACGGACTCGATGCCGCCCGCTGCTTCGCCATCGGCGACAGCTACAATGACCTCGAAATGTTAGACCCCGCCTACGCCGGCATGACCGCCTGCCCGGCCAATGCCATCCCCGCCATCCGCGAAAAAATCACCGCCTGCGGTGGCCTGATCACCCGCGCCGCCCACGGACACGGCTCGGTCGAAGCGCTCGATCACTACTTCGGCCTCGCCGTTCCGGTTTAAAAGTCCCGAAACTATGGCTTGGGTCCAATTGCGCCGACTTTGGATCTCCGCCAGCCGCACGTGGAGCGGAGAACATCTCCTTGAAAAACGCGTCGTTCGGAAAACCGGCGGGCATCAGGCTATCGTCAGAGTTTTCCACGGTGTAGGGTAGCCCGATTGCGGCGGGCAGATCAAGAGAAGTCCGCTCCAAGTGGCTGGGTCCTCTGGCCCCAGACCGTTGTTTGGGCGTCCCGCCCAAAGGAATCTGGCGGGAGGCGAGACGCCTCCCCCAACGGTCTGGTGCGGGACGCACCAGCCACATCTTTAAACCCACCGCCGAAAAATCGCCGCCGCGTGGGCTGATTCTTTGCGAAGGATTGATTTTCACGACGAGGAGCGACTCTCGCTCTTTTCGAAGTGCACGGGCCTAGGTTGACATTCCGAGCCATTCTCGGGCTTAATAGTCCAGCTTTGAGGGTAGTGCTGACATGGGTGGTGAATTTACAGGTGCTAGCCACCGGACTCGTCGCGCAGTCGGTCGATTCTCTGCCGCCGTTGATTGTCGCCGCCGAGCGGCCAACCGATCATTTGGCGCGAGCTGCTGGCAACGTCAGCCAGATCGGCGACCGCGAATTGGCGGAGCTGCCCACCACGACCGCGACCTATCAGGATATTTTCGCCACCGTCGCCGGCGCTTATGCGGGGAATCCGGTGGTGGGCAACTTCAATATCCGCGGGCTGAATCAGGACAGTCTTTTTTACTCCGTGGGCACGGGGGCGAATCCCCTCATCGCCGTGCTGGAAGACGGCGCTCCCCTTTCCTCCACCACCCTGCGCTATCTGCCGCCTACGCGGTGGGATCTGGAAGGAGCCGAATTGCTCCGCGGCCCGCAGTTTCTGTCGCCCGGGCCCAATGCCATGGGCGGCGCGCTCTTGCTGCACACGGGGGCGGCGACGTTTTCCGACCACGGCAACGCCCTGCTAGAAGCGGCGGGTAAAAACACCTTTCGCACCGGCATCTCTCAAAATTTCATGCTGCTGCCAGACGAACTGGCACTGCGCTTTTCCGCCTACCACGGCGAATCCGATGGCGAAACCACCAACCTTCACAACGGCGACAAGTCCTTCGGCGCAATGACCCGCGACCGCTATCAGGCACGCCTGCTGTGGAATCCCGGCAAAAACCGCGATGCCCAGTTCGACCTTTCCCTCGTGCATGACCAATCGGGCGGCACGCCGTATGGCACTGCCCG
>CALPMD020000155.1 GCA_943324575.2 Akkermansia muciniphila | reverse complement strand
AGCTCGGCCAACTGAAGGCAGCGACTCCTGATTTACCCGTCGTGGTGCGCGGTGATCGTCAGAGCCAATACCAAGGTGTCATGGATGTGTTGGACGTCCTTGGCCGCTCGGGAATTAACCAGATCGGTCTCGCCACCCAGCCTGCAAAGGCTGGCAAATAATTTCCGAGTATGCTAGCCAAACCACCCGCACCGCCCAAGCCAAACAAGAGTCGTCTCGTCATCGGGATCATGCTCGCCGTTGTTTTGTTAGGTGGCGTTGTTTCATTTTTGACATCGGGTGGCAAAAGCAGTCGGCCATCGTCAAAAAAGTCCGACATGGTGACCATCACTTTACCGCCACCTCCTCCGCCCCCACCACCGCCTAAAGTCGAGCCCCCACCACCGAAGGACGAGCCGCCACCAGATCAAGAGCAAATGGTCGAACAGGAGCCAGTTCCTGACAACGAGCCGCCGCCTGATAATTCTCCGCCCGAGGCACCGCCTTCCGAGGATCTCGGAACCGGCATCGCGGGCAACGGTCCGGATATGGGACTGAGTGGCGCGGGTTCAGGTGGCAACGGCAAAATTGGCGGCACTGGGAAACGCGGTGGCGGCAGCAAGTTCGGTTGGTATGCGGCCAAGGTCCAAAGTTCCATCGCCGACGCGCTCCGCAGAAATCCCGCCACAAAAAGCGCGAGCATGACGCTTCAGGTCCGTGTCTGGCCGGATGCAAATGGTCGCATCACCCGCGCACAACTCGTTGGAACCACCGGCAACCCTGCCGTTGACCAAGCGATCAAAGACCAAGTTCTCACGGGCCTTCAACTCCCGGAGGCACCGCCTGCCGATATGCCTACACCGATTGTCCTTCGTATCTCAGCCCGCAAGCCGGCCATTTAATTCAATTCTCATGTCTCCGAATCGTTCATTCCTTATAGCCGCGTTCATGGGTGTCTCCAGCTTAGCAAATGCTGAAGACGTCACTCCTGACAACGCTCCGATCGCTGCCACAGCTCAAACACCGTTGTCTGAATCCCTCAATCCAGTCACCGATACGCCGCTCGTCAGTGAACTCCCGGCCCAACAGGCTGCGGTCCCATCCTCTAACGTCACCGTCAACTTGATCGGTCGCCTCGTTCAAAAGGGCATCCTCACGCAAGCGGAGGCCATCGTGCTTGTTCAACAGGCAGAAGCAGACGCTGCCACAGCGGCGCAAAACACCGTCCTGCCGCCAAATGCAGATGACACTCGGGTCAGTTATATCCCCGAAGTCGTTCGCAACAACATGCGTGATCAGATCAAGCAGGAGCTGATGGCCGCTGCCCGCGAGGAAAAGTGGAGTGAGAAGTCCTCTCCCGATTGGACCTCGAAGTTCCGTCCCTTCGGTGACATTCGTGGGCGCTATGAAAGCACGGTCTTTCCTCAAGGTAACGATAATACCGGAGCATTCCCTAACTTTAATGCCATCAACACCGGTGCTCCCTTTGATGTTTCGGGTAATCAGTTTTCACCCCAGTACAATGTCGATCAGGATCGCCAGCGGACTCGTTTGCGCGCGCGCCTTGGCACCGAAATCATGCTCGGGGATAGCTTTAATGGCGGGATTCGCCTTGCGACGGGTGACAGCAACTCGCCGACTTCGCCGAATCAGACACTCGGTGGTTCCGGTGGAAACTTTTCGAAGTACGCCATCTGGCTCGACCGCGCCTTCCTGAGTTACGATGCGGGTCCGGGCGATGGTCAGGAACTGGTCTTCCTGATGGGTCGTTTTGATAATCCATTCTTCTCGACGGACATTCAGTGGGATGACGATCTTGGCTTCGACGGTCTTGCTGTCCGAGGCAAGGTCAGACTCAACGATCAGGTTTCCAGCTTTTTCTCCGCTGGTTATTTTCCAGTTTTCAACACGGATTTCAACTTTGCGTCCAATCAGCCCGCTAAATTCTCCAGCACCGACAAGTGGCTGAGTGGTGGTCAGTTTGGCATTGAATGGAAAATGACCGACGAATTAACCGCGAAATTCGGCGTGGCTTACTATGATTTCAATAACATTGAAGGAAAGCTCTCCACGCCATTCATTCCGCTTACCCCCAGTGACGCTGGGAATACGGATTCGACGCGTCCCGGTTTTGCCCAACGTGGAAATACTTATATGGCGCTGCGTGATATTGACAACACCACCTCGGCAAATGCCTTTGGAACAAAGTATCAATATCAATACTACGGGTTAGCCTCGCAGTTTCGGAATCTAACGATCACGGGCAAGATTGACTATGACCATTTTGACCCAGTGCGTGTTTCTTTAATTGGCGAAGCAACTAAAAACCTAGCCTTTGAAAAGGGTGATGTTGCAGGTCGCGCCGTCAATAACTTTGGTGCAGCCTATGACGGGGGCGATACCGCATGGAATCTCACATTTCTAGTCGGTAAGCCAGCGCTCGAAGCATTCGGGGACTGGCAGGCTAGCTTCGGCTACCGCTATGTTGAGTCGGACGCAGTTGTGGATGGATTCACCGACTCTGATTTCGGTGGCGGAGGAACCAATGTTCAAGGCTACACCCTGGGGGCTAATATGGCCCTGTCGCGCGCCGTTCGCTGTGGTCTTCGCTGGATGAGTTCCGATGAAATCATCGGCTCACCCTTAAGCACCGATACTTTCCAGTTTGATATCAACGCCAAGTTCTAATCATTTTATGAAATCTATTAATCTCTTCTTTTTGTTTGCGCTGCTCACGGGTGTCGCTGTCGCTTCTGAATCCGAGGATCCGACCCAAAAGCTCCGTGATCAACTTCGCGGCGTTATGCTGCAGTTGCGTACGGCCCAGACTGACGCGGCAAACGGCCAGGCTGCGGCGGCAGCTGCTGAACAAAAAAACAAGGATCTTGCTAACAAGTTTACGGACTTGGAAAAGCGTAATGCCAGTTTTGTCAAGCAAAGCAGTGTCGATAAAGCGGCCTCCGACGAAGCTATCGGGACTTTGAATGGCAAACTCGCTGACCGCGAAAAGCGGATTGTTCAATACGCGGAGGCGCTAGAAAAGTGGAAGGACGGCTATCAAAAGGCGTCCGGCGTCGCCCGCACCAAAGAAGAAGAGCGGTCGAAGCTCGCAGCGGAAATCGTGGTTCATCAGCGTACGATAGCCGACCGGGAAACTAAGAACATCTCTCTTTTTAACACAGCAACCGAAGTTCTCAATCGCTTCGAAAACTATTCTCTCGGCAAGGCACTCGCAGCCCGTGAACCCTTTATCAGTACGACTCGCGTTAAGGTCGAGAACCTTGTCCAAGGCTATAAAGATAGGATCCTCGACAATCGCATCAGTGCTCCTGCGAAACAGCCTTGAAGGTTCTGTGACTTTCTTTGTCTCTTGCCATGAATCCTAACCGATTTTTTTTCTACGCCCTCTCACTTGTTGGAGCCCCTGTTTTAATTGGCTTCACGGTTTTGGTGAGTGGACTCGATGCTTATGCGGGGGATTTGTTGCGAGGTGGTGCCGGGGGATCGGTTGCCGCATCGAGTCGGGGTGCCGCTTCCGCTGAATCGTCGACTCCGGCTTCGAGTAACGTCGCCCGAGCGAATGCTCAGGATGCATTGGCTCGCACCACGCGTTCACTCACGGATATGCGAGCGTTGCAAAGTGCAGCCCGCAGCGCTGCGCTTGCAAATGGCGGCAATCACTTGGGTGGGGTAGTTCCCAATGGTTTGGGAGTGGGTGGTCTCCATGCCACTGCGGATGCCGCGAAATGGACAGGCGCAAACGCGCCCACCCAAAAGATCGAAGGTGACAATACGGCAGTCACGATCAAGCAAACGACACAGCAGGCCTTACTCAATTGGCAGACCTTCAACGTAGGCAAAAAAACCACGCTGACCTTCGATCAGTCCTCAGGTGGTGCAAACTCGGCTCAATGGATCGCTTTTAATAAAGTTACCGATCCTTCGGGCAATCCCTCTCAGATCCTTGGCTCTATCAAGGCCGATGGCCAAATTTATATCATCAATGGCAATGGTGTGATTTTCGGTGGCAGTAGCCAGGTCAATGCTCGTGGCCTCACGGTTTCATCGCTGCCAATCAACACGAACCTCATCGGACGAGGACTTCTCAATAATCCAGATGCACAATTCCTATTCTCTGGGTTGAATGTGAGTGGCGGTGCGGATGGTACACCCGACTTTGTGCCCGAGGCGCCGCCCGCAAGTGGGCGATATGGGGATGTCACTGTAGAGGCAGGAGCCGTCTTGAAAAGTCCTGCAGGCAGCGGTGGTAATGGCGGACGCGTGATGCTTGTCGGACCCAACGTCATCAACCATGGATCCATATCCACCGAATCCGGTCAGACTGTACTGGCTGCGGGTCTACAAGTAGGGGTTGCTGCACATGATGGTAGCGACCCGAGTCTCCGTGGACTCGATGTTT
>CALPMD020000154.1 GCA_943324575.2 Akkermansia muciniphila | reverse complement strand
TCGACTTCGCCATCTTTCATGCTGGGCCCGGCACGGGTCCGCCGTGGATCTCGCTCCGCCGGATGCGGCGGCGTGTCTTTCGGCCGCTCCGCAGCGTCGTGGCTCTCGACGACTGCGCCGCCGAGACAAAGCCCCCGAACGTGTGGCCGCGCGAGTTGTTCCGCGCGATCAGCGGCGGCGACTCAGAGACTCACCTGCCGAGATTCGACCTTATTTGGCTAGGTTGGTAGCTCGCTTCATTTGATTAGCAACTTAAAAGCATCGGTTAGCAATTTGCTTATTTGGGCTAGCAAATAAATTAGACGGGTTAGCAACTTATTAAACTGATTTGGCAAGTTGTTTAAGTCGGTTCACAACTTTAAGCATTGAGTTAAGAACACATGTGTATCAGTTAATGATTTGTAATGGCAGGTTCGTGATTTAGTTAAATCATTTTGCAAATGCTGCACAATGCGCTTGATCCGTGGGCGATGGTCGGGTAGGCATTCTGTAGCGCCGGCTTGCCGGGTACGGCGGGCTTTCGTCGCGACTCAGGGATCGGCGAGCTGACCTGGATTGTCTCGGCGATCGACTGGCGCACTTTGAAGAATCACTGACCCGACTGAGATGACCACCAAACTGACTCCCAAATTTATCGCCGCGCGCAGCGGAGAGTTCCTCACTTCTTGGCGTCAATACGCGCCCGAGATGGTCCTCGCGGGCCGGACTTTGGCGGAATTCGAGGCTGAGCGGGAAATCCCCACCGCCGTGAAGCAGCGCCTGGATTCGTTGAAGGCGAAGTACACAGGCTGCATTCTGGAGCGCAATGAGGCGGTGGCTGAGCTGAAGGACACTTTGCTGATGTTGGCGAATGCGGTGCGCTCTGATCCCAATCACGGGCCGGATAGCGCGTTTTATCGCTCGCTGGGATTCAAGCCAACGAGCGAACGCAAGCGGCCGGGCCCCAAGCCGAAACGGGCTGCCGCACCGGTTCGGCCTGCCGCAAGTTCATCGATCGACGAGGCTAGCGTCTGAAGCACGCGCCTCAGCGCTGCGGAGGAGGCAGTCCGGCCTAAGCGGCTTACGCCGCGTCTTGGTCGTTGCGCTTGCGTCGAATGCTGGGGGGGCGCTCGCCGAGTACGACTTGGCGGTTGATCGTCACCGACTCGATGTCGGTGCGCGATGGGATGTCGAACATCACGTCGAGCATGATTTTTTCGAAGAGAGAACGAAGGGCGCGGGCTCCGGTGCCGCGGCGGACTGCCTCTTCGGCGAGGGCGCGGAAGGCATCGCGGGTGACGCGGAGCTTGACGCCGTTCATGGCGAGCTGCTTGCCGTATTGTTTGACGAGCGCGTTTTTGGGCTCCGTGAGGATGGACATCAGCTCGTCCTCGGTGAGCTTGCGGAGCGATGAGATGACGGGCAGGCGGCCGATGAATTCGGGGATCAGGCCGAAGTGGAGCAGGTCTTCGGGCAGGACTTTTTCCAAGAGATTGACGGCGGGATTGTCGAGTTCTTCTTGGTTCACATCGGTGCGGAAACCGACGGTTCGGCTGCCGAGGCGGCGGCGGACCATGTCTTCGAGGCCGACAAAGGCGCCACCGACGATGAAGAGGATCTTCTCGGTGTTGACCTGGATGTATTCCTGCTGCGGATGCTTGCGCCCGCCTTGTGGCGGAACATTGCAGATGGTGCCTTCGAGGATTTTGAGAAGTGCTTGCTGCACCCCTTCGCCGGAGACGTCGCGGGTGATGGAGACGTTTTCGGTCTTGCGGCCAATCTTGTCGATTTCATCGACGTAGATGATGCCGCGTTCGGCCCGGGCGACATCGAAGTCGGAGGCTTGGAGCAGGCGCAGGATGATGTTTTCCACATCTTCGCCAACATAGCCGGCTTCGGTGAGGGTGGTGGCATCGACGATACAGAATGGGACATCAAGCACGCGGGCCAAGGTCCGGGCGAGCAGGGTCTTGCCCGAGCCGGTCGGTCCCAGCAGCATGATGTTCGACTTTTCGATCTCCACGTCCTTGAACTCGTCGTCGAGGGCGACTTGATCCTGGCCGAGGCGCTGGTAATGGTTGTAAACCGCGACGGAGAGCACTTTTTTGGCGTTCTCCTGACCGATGACAAACTCGTTGAGCTTGGCAAGGATCGAAGCCGGAGCCGGGATTTCGTTGGCGGCTTGTTCTGCGGTCTTTTTACCTTTCGGCGCCTTGCCCCCTGCCAATTCTTTCTCGAGAATGTTCGCGCAAACGTCGATGCACTCGTTGCAGATGTAGACACCAGGACCCGCAATCAGTTTTTTGACTTCCGAATGACTCTTTCCACAGAAAGAACACATTGTCAGATTAGAAGAACGGGCCATGGAGTAAGAACTGGTGGGGTTGGTAGGGGTTACCGAAAGGGAAGGAATCAGGCGTCGGCGTTTTTCTCCTCGATGGCGGCGGATACCACGTCAGGGAGTTGCTTGCGACTTTCGAGGATTTTATCGACCAAACCATAGGCCACCGATTGCTCCGCGGTCATGTAATTGTCGCGATCCGAGTCATTTTCGACCTGCTCGATACTCTTGCCCGTGTGGTGGGCAATAATGCCGTTGAGGCGTTTCTTGAGGTTGAACATAAAACCGATGGTGCGCTCGACATCGGATGCGGTGCCTTGGGCGCCGCCCGACACTTGGTGGATCATGACGTGGGAGTTTGGCAGGCAGAAGCGCTTACCCTTGGTGCCAGCAGTCAAGAGGACGGACCCCATGGATGCGGCGATGCCAATGCAGTAAGTGTTCACATCACAGGTCATGAATTGAATCGTATCGTACATCGCAAGGCCGGCGGTGACTGAACCACCCGGCGAGTTGATGTAGATATGGATGTCCTTTTTGGGATCCTGCATTTGCAGGAAAAGCAGCTGCGCGATCACCGAGTTGGCCACATAATCGTCGACGGCGGTGCCGATGAAGATGATGCGATCCTTGAGGAGGCGCGAGTAGATGTCGAAGGAGCGTTCGCCACGCGCATCCTGTTCAATCACGACAGGAACGAAGTAGCTGTTGTGCGGAGCGGACGCGGTCATGGTTGGGGATTGGAAGTGGGGATTAATCATCGAGGGTGGTTTCTGTGGACTCGATCACATTCGCGTTTTCCACGAGAAAGTCAATGGTCTTACCGATGGCTATCGAGCTGCGGACGCTGGAAATGCGGCCGGAACGTTGCATATCCTTGATGAATTTTTTCAGCGCAACCTTACGCGAAGCGGCAATTTGCGAGAGATGATTGATCAATTCCGCATCGCTCGCGACGATTTTTTCAGCGCGTGCAATTTCTTGGAGAATGAAATTGGAACGAAGATTCATGAGTGCTTGTTGCCCGGCGCTGGCAAAGATTTCAGCCTGCTGGGTTTCGATTTCGTCCTGCGTCATGCCGGACTGGACCCCGCGACTGACCATGGCGTCGGCCTGGCTTTGGGTTTCCTGGGTGACGAGTTCTTCGGGGAGTTCAAAATCGACCTGAGCGTTAAAGTGAGCGACGATTTGATTGACCTTCATATCGCCGATCTTGCGTTTGCGCTCACCTTCCATGTTTTCACGGACGATGTTTTTGATGTCCTCGATGGACTTGCCGGGGGCTAGGCGGTTGGCCAGTTCGTCATCGAGAGCTGGCAGCACGGCTTCCTTGAGCTCTTTGAGAGTTGTCTGGAAGACCATCTGCTTGGAAGCGAGATCGGACAGCGCAAAGTCCTCCGGCAGGGTGACGGTGATTTCGCGAGAGTCGCCGACATTCATGCCGATCAGTTGAGCTGCGAAGCCGGGAAGAAAGGCTTTTTCGTCGATGCGAACCCAGAAGCCTTCGCGGCCGGTCAGGTAGCCAGCGGCCTTACCGAGGAATTCTTCGGTAGGTTTGCCTTCGACGGTGGAGCTGTAGTCGATGACGGTGAAGTCGCCAGTGGCAGCGGCGCGGCCTTCGATGGCGTTAAAATCGGCAAAGCGCTCTTGGAGTGCGCTGAGTTGAGCGGCGATTTCCTCTTCAGGTACAGCGACGGGCGGCACGGTCACGGTAATGCCTTTGTACTCAGGAAGTGTGACTTCCGGAGCCAGAGTCAGCTTGGAAACGAAGCTAAGGCTACCATTGGCGTGGGTAGTCAGGTCTTGAGGAGCGCCGAAATCGAGGACGTTGAGGGACTCTTGCTTGATCGCCTCGTCAAAGGCCTCGTTAACCAGTGCCTCGTTGAGTTCGTCGGTGATTTCTTTGACAAACCGCTTTTCGACGACGGTGCGCGGTGCCTTGCCCGGACGAAAGCCCGGAATGCGGGCCTTGCTGGCGTAACCTTTGACGATCTGATCGCGTTGGCCGCTGACTTTCTCCGCTGGAATTTCAACGCGCAGGGTGGCGACGCATTTTGGCTGCTTCTCGACAACAATATTCATGAT
>CALPMD020000153.1 GCA_943324575.2 Akkermansia muciniphila | reverse complement strand
TGGGGACTGGGACAGTTTGTTTTCATGACCGGCTTTGCCTACACCGCGTCGTTGATCGTTTTTCAAATGGGTAAACTCATGGATTTCTAACATGCAACCCGACTGGCAAACTCTGACTGCGGCGAGCATCGTGACTTTTACGCTGCTGCTGTTTGTTTTCAGGCTCGTTCGCCCGAAAAAAAAATCCAGCTGCGGCAAGGGCTGCTGTTGCCGGAAGCCTTGATCGGCAAAAGCGGGCAACCACTGACCCGTAGAGCTTGAAAAATAATCGCTGACGAACTATTACCGCGGTGTGCTAATCCGAAAACGTCTCGAAGACTTGCCTGCGCTTGGCGTGCCGCTGCATCTAGCGCTCGGTGTTTTTGATGGCGTCCATATCGGCCACCAAACGGTGATTTCCCGCGTGGTCGATGCCGCTGCTCGCGAAGGAGGTCTTGCTGGAGTGCTGACCTTCGACCCCCATCCGATCCGCGTGATCGCACCCAGCAAGGCGCCAACCGCGCTATTGGAAACGCTCGATCACAAGGCACGGGTGATCGGCCAACTGGGCGTCGAACTTTTTATTCCGCTGCATTTCGACTTGGAAGTCGCCAAGATGGAAGCCGCTGAATTTATCGATAAACTGATGGTGGCACACGTCAAAACCATCGCGGTTGGCGAAGACTGGCGCTTTGGACGACAGCGCGGAGGCGATGTTGCCTTTTTGGAAATGGAAGCGCGGAAGCGCGGCTTCAAGTTGGAGGCTGTAGCACCGGTCATGCACGACGGCGAGCGCATCAGTAGTACTCGCATCCGTCAAGCGATCCGCGACGGCAACCTCAACGCGGCAGAAGAAATGCTTGGCAGGCCCTACACGGTCTGCGGAACGGTTGTCGAAGGCAACCGACTGGGCAGGACACTGGGATTTCCCACGGCCAATCTGGCAACGGGTGATGCGCAACTGCCGCCGGATGGAGTGTGGGCTGTTATAGCACTTCTTCCAGAAGGGAGCAAACGGCTGGGCGTTGCGAATCTTGGCATTAGGCCAAGCGTCGGTGGGCAGACCCGAATACTGGAGGTATACCTGTTCGATTTTGTGGGTGACTTGTATGGCCAAGAACTGGAAATTCGCTTTTTGAAGCAGATCCGAACTGAGGTCAAGTTTCCGTCACTTAGCGCGCTTAGCACTCAAATCCAGCGAGATACCGATGAAGCCAAGGCCTTTTTCGCGGAATATCCTGAGTATTCACAATTGACGCCTTGACACAACAAAGGTTCATGCGAACACTTTTCGCATGAACAACTTTTCACCGATACTCCTAAGGGTCTGCAAGCTCATCGAGAGTAAGCTTTCGCCCTACCTCAGGCAGCAACCGGTCCAGCGACGGAAATTCGAGGTCCAACTTGAATTTCCGTGGCATTCAAAAAGATAATTTTTCGGGATTTTGCGCTTACCCTAACGGCCCAGCGTCTTTATAGCTCGTGCGGACTATCGCATGGAGAAACTTGAACCCATCCCCTTTTTCAGTCGTCGCGCATTGCTGCTGGCCGTCGGCTGTCTGATTCTGCCATTGCAGGCAGGTGAGACCTCGGAATCCTCGGGGACAGCCATGGGTGAACTTTCACGCCGCCAAGCCGCGATTGTCGAAGCGCAGGAACTGATCCACAAAGGCGACGAAGCCTACACAGCCGGGCGCTACAGCGAAGCGGTCGAGGCCTATGCAGGTGCCCGCGATTTGATCACGAACGCTCCTATTTCCATTGAACTACGGGCTGCTGCCACCGAGCGCTACGCGCAGGCATCGGTCGAATCCGCCCGCACCCTTTCCAGGATTGGCGATGTCGCCGCGGCAAAGGCGGTTCTAGACAAAGTGCTCGACCCATCAGTCGCCCCAACCCATGCGGGTGCACTGGCATTTCGCGCCCAACTCAACGACCCGATCCGCACCAATCCTTCGCTCACGGCGAAAGTGGCTAAGGACGTCGATACCGTGCGCCGATTGCTCTATACCGCAGAAGGCGCCTACCAGCTCGGTAAATACGATGAGGCAAAAGACACTTACGAAAACGTCCTGCGCATCGACCCAACCAACTCGGCTGCACGCCGTGGCATGGAACAAGTTGCCAAGGCCAAAAGCGCCCCACAGAAAGCGGCTTACGACCATACCCGCGCGGAGATGTTGGGTGGAGTCGGCCACGAGTGGGAAACGGGCAGCCCCGAGATTCAAGTCGAACCGACCTTGAGCGAACCGCTACCCGGCAACTCTGATAGCAACTTCATTTCCGTCAAAAACAAGCTCGACCGCATCATCATTCCCAAGTTCCAGCTCGATCAAGCAACCTTGAGCGAAGCGCTTGATTTGCTGCGTCTGCGCGCAAGCGAAAACGACACTCTGGAAACGGACCCCACACGCAAGGGCGTGAACTTCACGGTGAATCTAGGTCCTCAGGATTCCGAAGCCGCAACGCGAGCCCACAACATCCGCATCGACCTCAGACTGTCACGGGTACCGCTTTCACAAGTTCTCAAATACATCACGCAAATCACCCACACCAACTATTCGACGGACGACTATTCAGTCACCATCGTTCCCATCGGCTCAATCTCAAAGGATCTGATCACCCAGACCTACCGCGTGCCGACGGATTTCATCAGTAGCCTGAGCACAGGAACTGAAGGCAAGGCTGCCGCTGAGGACCCCTTTGCCAAGGCCCCAGCGAAGGAGGGTCTTCTAACTAAACGCGTAGGTGCCCAAGAGGCGCTCACACTCCAAGGCGCCGAGTTTCCGCCGGGTGCTTCTGCCAACTACACGCCTGCCAGCAACACGCTCCGTGTCATCAATACTCCCGCCAACCAAGAGTATATCGCACAAATCATCGAAACTGTCTCCAAGACAGAACCGCTGCTTGTGTCCGTTCATGTCACAATGATCAGGGTGGAGCAAAACCGCCTCGAAGAGCTCGGCTATGACTGGCTCTTGGACAACTTTGGGTTTGGCGGATCTCCCGACGCATCGGGGCTTTACCCTCTCAATCTCAGCGGCGGAACGAAAGGCAATGGCGACGATCTGGGTGACATGCAACTGGCACCGGGCGCCACCGCTCGCAATCCCATCACAGCGGGTAACCGCAGTGGCGACAGTGCTGCTCCGGGAACTTCGATCGACACCTTGCTCAACAATCAAACTGGCCGCCAAGTCAGCAACCGCGCGCCTGGAATTCTGGGTGTGAACGGATCTCTGGATGGCGCGCATGTGCAGGCCTTGATGCGCGGCCTAGACCAGAAAAAAGGTGTCGATGTGATGTCCAAGCCATCCATCGTGACTCGCAGTGGCCAAGCCTCATCGATCGTGATCGCTCGGGAATTCATTTATCCCACCGAGTACGAACCACCACAACTGGCGAGTACGGGAGGTTCGCAGTCGTCAGGCGCAACACAGACAGCCACCCCCGCCAACCCGTCAGCGTTCCAGAAGCGCGACGTTGGCATCAGCTTGGAAGTTCTGCCCGTGGTCGACTCCAGCAAGCAATTTGTGACCGTCACGCTCAACCCAAGCCTCAGCAATTTCGATGGATTCGTAAACTACGGCTCGCCCATCAATTCGGTCACCCAAGGAGCTCTGGGCTCAGAAACCTTCACACTCACCGAAAACGCCATCCTGATGCCCGTCTTCAGCGACCAAAAGCTCTCGACCCAAGTTGACGTGGCGGATGGCGCGACGATGGTGCTGGGCGGATTAATGAAAGACAGCATTCAAAACGTCGAAGACCAGACGCCCGGCTTGGGTAAGCTGCCCCTCGTGGGTCGCTTTTTCCAATCGAAATCCAGAAAGGCTGTTTCGACCGCGATCATTTTCCTCGTCAATGTGGAGCTGATGGACCCAACCGGTCGCCGCCTTCGCCAACCCTAATTCCCTATTCTCAGGAAATCCTTGTTATGTCAGTTAATTCCAGCGAGCCAGAGAACTACTCGTACGATGAAATCATCTCACGACTCAAGGTAGCATCTTCAGAAAATCCTGCGGACGGTGAACTGGTGTTGCGCCCCGATGGCAGCATGGCCGTTCGCGTCCGCAAGCGAAAGCGCCGTTCGAAGCAACTGCACAAGGAAAAGGAGAGCCGCCTGCACCGGGCCCGGGTCATTCAAGTCTCTGCTGCAGTCATCATCGTCTTTCTTTCCATACTCACCGCGGGCATTGCCATCATTTACGCCAATAGCAGCCCGTTTCGCGATGGGCTCGTCCGAAAAATCGCTCAGTCAACCGGTGCTGACGCCCAGTTGGAGCAATTCCGGATGAACCCAAGCACCGCGAATGCAGGATCCCTCTCACTCGAGTGGCCCTCTGGAAACATCCTCAGAAGCCTGGTTCTCCGCAGATTGAATGCTGATATCTTCGTCTCGAGCTTTCTGGGACAGCAGATGAGTGGT
>CALPMD020000152.1 GCA_943324575.2 Akkermansia muciniphila | reverse complement strand
TTCGCTGCGTTGTTAGGGGCTTATCAGGCGCAGCACGGGCTCCGTCTGGCGGCGATCGGTGGCAAGGATTCGATGTCGGGTTCATTCAACGATCTCGATGTGCCGCCGACCTTGGTTTCCTTTGCGCTCGCCCCGGGCAAGGCCAGTCTGGCGCTGTCGCCGGAATTCAAAAAAGCGGGATCGACGCTGTCGTTTATTGAAATCTCGCGCGATGCGGATCATCTGCCTGATTTTGCGCAGCTCAAGCAAGTCGCCGCCGACCTCTATCAGCTCAACGTGAACGGCAAGATCCTGTCGCTGCATCACGTCGGCCAAGCAGGCATCGCCGCGGCACTGGCGAAGATGGCATTTGGCAACCACATCGGTGCGGAAATCAACACGACACTCGACCTCGGTCGCGAACGGTACTTCGCCTTCCTGATCGAACACGTCGAGCCGCTGCCTGTCGAATTCACCTCCGAGGAAATCGGCCATACGACGGTCGCCGCGGATTTGGTGCTCAATGGTGACGCGCACACGCTCACGGAACTGCAAGACGCATGGACCGCGCCGCTGGAACCGATTTTCCCAACGCAGGTGGAGGCGTGTGGAACAAAGATCGCGGAGCTCCCGAGCTATTCCAAACCGATCATCCATCATTCGAAATCCAACATCTCGAAACCGAAGGTGATAATCCCATCCTTCCCGGGGACTAACAGCGAATACGATTCGGCCAAGGCCTTCCGCGAGGCGGGTGCCGATGCTGAGATTCTGGTGTTCCGGAATCTAACGGCCAAGCACATCGAGGAATCCCTCGCGTCGCTCGCCGCCCAGATCCGCCAGTCGCAGATCCTGATGCTGCCCGGTGGCTTCAGCGCGGGTGACGAACCGGACGGTTCGGCCAAGTTCATCGCCACCATCATCCGCAGCCCGCGGGTGGCCGACGCTATCATGGATCTGCTGAAGAACCGCGACGGTCTGATTCTCGGCATTTGCAACGGCTTCCAAGCGCTCGTCAAAACCGGGCTCGTGCCCTACGGAGAAATCCGCGATGCAACGGCAGAGGCACCTACCCTGATTCACAATCAAATCGGCCGCCACATTTCCTGCTACGCCCATACCCGTATCGTCAGCACGCTTTCCCCGTGGTTTGCCAATAACCAGGTGGGCGAAATTCACCGCCTGCCGCTGTCCCACGGCGAAGGGAAGTTCCACGCTTCTGCAGCGGTCATCGCCGAGCTTGCAGCGAACGGCCAAATTGCCACCCAGTATTGCGACGCGAGCGGAGTGCCTGCGATGGACATCGCCATCAACCCGAACGGATCGCTGGCCGCCATCGAAGGCATCACCAGCCCCTGCGGACGGGTCCTCGGCAAAATGGCGCACACCGAACGCGCTGGCACCCAAGTGGCGAAGAACCTGCCCGGCAACAAACAGCAACCGATCTTTGCCGCAGGTGTGGCATGGTTCGCTTAAGGCTCGTCGGCGTACGTCCCCGCAGGCGTTGGGCGCTTCACTTCTTCTCTAACAAACTCGTGCCGGTCATTTGCGGTGGCTTGGGCAAGCCGAGCATGTCTAGCAAAGTCGGAGCAACATCGGCAAGGATGCCGTTTTTCACCCGGTAGTCGGGTGCATCGTCCGCGACGTAGATGATGTCTACGAGGTTGGTGGTGTGGGCGGTGTTAGGCGATCCGTCGGGATTGCGCATGTATTCGCAGTTGCCGTGGTCTGCGGTAATCAGGAGCTTGCCACCGAGGCGGAGCGTTTCTTCGACGACGGCTTTGACATCGGCATCAATGGTTTCCACCGCTTTGATCGCGGCTTCCACCACACCGGTGTGACCGACCATGTCAGGATTGGCGAAGTTGAGGATCACCATGTCATAGTCCTTGAGCTTGGCGACGACGGTATCCGTGACTTGCTGGGCGCTCATCTCGGGCTTGAAGTCGTAGGTCGGCACGTCCTTTGGCGAAGGAATGATGAAGCGATCTTCACCCGCGTAGGCGACCTCTTCGCCCCCATTGAAGAAATAGGTGACGTGTGGATATTTTTCGGTTTCGGCGATGCGCATCTGGGTTTTACCCGCGGCTGCGACGGTTTCACCCAGAACCTTGTCGAGCGTCTGCGGCGGGAACACGGCCGGACAGTTGTACTTTTCATCGTACTGGGTGAGCGTGACATAATGGATCTTGGGCGTGACTTGGCGATCGAAGCCGTTGAAGTCGGGATAGAGGAAGGCCTCGGAAAGTTCGCGGGCGCGGTCGGAGCGGAAGTTGAAAAACAAGACCACATCGCCATCGCGAACCCGCTGGGCATCGGCGGCGGTAAAGATCATGGGCGGCATGAACTCGTCTGTTTTGTCCTGACGGTAGTAGTCGGCGACCGCTTCGCTGGCCAAGATGTCGCGCTTTTCACCTTTGCCAAGAACGATGGCATCCCAGGCGAGCTTCACGCGATCCCAACGCTTGTCACGATCCATGGCAAAGTAGCGACCAATGACGGTAGCGATGTGGGCGCCGCATTTAGCCGCTTCATCCTCGACTTTGGCGAGGTAGGCTTGGCCGCCGGTTGGCGAGGTGTCGCGACCATCGGTGATGGCGTGGATGAAAATATCGTTCACACCCGCTTGCTTGGCCAATTTGACCATTGCGATGAGTTGGTCTTGCTGGCTGTGGACGCCGCCATCGGAAAGTAGCCCGATGAAATGCAGACGGCTGGATTTGGCTTTCTCGAGCGTTTCTGCGAACACAGGATTGGTCGCCAGCGTTCCCTCTTCGATCGCCTTGTTGATACGGGTGAGGTCTTGATAGACAATGCGACCTGCACCGAGGTTGAGGTGGCCGACCTCTGAATTGCCCATTTGACCGGGAGGCAGACCGACGTCGAGACCCGAGGCACTGAGGTAGCCGTAAGGGTAGTGTTGATACATCACCTCGTGGAACGGAGTCTTAGCGAGCAGCACGGCGTTGCCGTCTTTGACTGCGGTTTCCTTGCCCCCGGGGTTGGTACCCCAGCCATCGCGAATGATCAGCACTACCGGTTTCTTTGACATGTCGCGGGGAATCTAGCCCAACAGACGGCCATGGAGCAAGCCTTGAGGGCTTTGGGGCGAGTGAAAAAATTGGAGCATTTGAAAAAGCGATTGAAAACACGCCAAAATCGTGCATCATTTGATACATGAGAACTACCGTAACACTTGATGAGGATTTGATCGCGTCAGCGGCAGAATTCAGCGGAATCGATGAAAAATCGAAACTGCTCAATTACGTCTTGGACACCTATGTGAAACGAATGGCGGCCCGGAGACTGGCTGCCTTAGGCGGGACGATGCCGAATTTTGACATCGCCCCCCGAGACTCGCGGGTGACCTATTATTCAGACATCACGACTCCAAGCTCCAAAGTCGCCGAGGAAAAAAGATGAAACCCGTACTCGTTGATTCCTGTGTCTGGATTCGGCATTTTCGCCAGCGCAACCCACTGCTGGAGGCGATGTTGGAGGAAGGCGAAGTCTGGTGCCACCCGACCATCTTGGGCGAACTCTCGATGGGGACTTTGGCGAACCGTCAACAAACCCTGATCGATCTCTCCAGACTGACTCGCCCGCCCATCGCCAGCTTCGCTGAAACCCGCCAAATGGTGGAATCGAGAAAGCTATGGGGACGAGGGATCCAGTGGAACGATGCGAAGGTTTTGGCGTCGTCAATCCTCGGCGAAATTCAGCTTTGGACATTTGATTTGAGGCTCAAGACGATTGCTGGCGAAATGAATTTGGATTACGCCGGTGGCTGAAAGCGGTCGGCGGGATATTCCGAACCTGACTGTACGAGGCTGATCGATTGCTAGCGTGGATGAAACGGTTTGCATGACCACCCCGCCACGATTAGAAAGAGCTGCAAGCCATGTCCGACAAGCCATTTTTCTATCAAGACCCCTTCCCTCTCGGCCCCGATACCACGGAGTATGAGCAGATCAGCTCGGAATATGTTTCCATGGCTGAGTTCGAGGGCCAGCCGATGCTGAAGATCGACCCGGAAGGTCTGACTTTGCTGGCAGCTGAGGCAATCAAGGGGATCAACTTCACGCTCCGTGCTTCCCACCTCGCCCAGGTGGCCGCGATTCTCGACGACCCAGAGGCATCAGAAAATGACCGGATGGTGGCGCTGATGTTGTTGAAAAACGCGGAGATCGCCGCGCACGGAATTCTGCCATTTTGCCAAGACACGGGTACCGCGACCATCGTTGGCAAGAAAGGCCGGCAGGTGTGGACCGGCGGCAATGATGCGGAGTTTCTCTCGAAGGGTATCTATCAGACCTACACTCGGGAAAATCTGCGCTACTCGCAGACGGCACCGCTGACGATGTACGATGAGGTCAACACCAAGACGAATCTCCCCGCGCAGATCGACCTCTACGCGACGGAAGGCGACGCCTACAAATTCCT
>CALPMD020000151.1 GCA_943324575.2 Akkermansia muciniphila | reverse complement strand
CACTGTCCCAACGGAAAAGATCACTGTCCCAACGGAAAAGATCACTGTCCCAACGGAAAAGATCACTGTCCCAACGGAAAAGATCACTGTCCCAACGGAAAAGATCACTGTCCCAACGGAAAAGATCACTGTCCCAATGGAGAAGGACAACGATCTTTTCCAGAAGCGCGACGCCCCAAAGCACTGACTCAAGGAGTCAACACGATCCGAGAGGCCGTCTTCAGCCAGGATACTCGCCCGAAATGTACCCCTGCAATTGCTGGATGGTGTGGCGCTGCGATGACATGACCCAGCTGACGAGGTCACCGATGGAAACTAGACCCATAAGTTCACCATCGTCAACGACAGGAAGGTGTTTGACGCGGCGTTCAGTCATCAACTGCATGCACGTTTCGATTCCATCCGCGCTTCCCACGGTAATGGCGGGACGGGAAACGATCTCGCCCACGCGGGTATCCCGCGAAGTGCGGCCTTGCAGCACGATCTTGCGGCTATAGTCCCGTTCCGAAAGGACCCCGATGACCTGACCCGCTTCCATCACCACCAGCGCACCAATGTTCTTTTCGCCCATCTGTCGGATCGCATCATAGACCGAGTCCTCCGGCCTCGTGA
This sequence comes from Akkermansia muciniphila, assembly GCA_943324575.2. Lineage (GTDB taxonomy): Bacteria > Verrucomicrobiota > Verrucomicrobiia > Verrucomicrobiales > Akkermansiaceae > Luteolibacter > Luteolibacter muciniphilus_E. The sequence goes on along the minus strand of CALPMD020000151.1, from coordinate 3,829 downwards.
TCCAAGTTTCACCACTTTTGTTGTGCAGAATATCGTAAACCGTTCCGTGAATTTCCATGGGTTTCCTCCTTTTGAAGTATTACGATGCTGCCACAATTGCCGAGGTCAGTCAAGGAAGCAGCTCACGCACGGTTTCGGCCGCGCCATGCGTAGGCAAAAAAGGCCGCCGCAAACAGAAGCATGAAAAACGAGAGGAACTGTCCTTTGGTCAGGAAACCGACCATCGCGGCATCGGGCTCGCGGAATTGTTCGCCGAGAATCCGGAAAACGGCATAGAGTGCGAAGAACATGCCCGTGATTAACCCCGCTGGGGCCTTGGGAAAGCGCAAGCGGACCACCCACAAAATGGTGAAGAGCAAGGCACCTTCTAACAAAGCTTCGTAAATCTGCGACGGGTGGCGGGCGGGAAGATATTCTCCCAGCGTTTCCGAAAGTTTGGGATCCTGCCGCGCCGCGGCGATCAAGGTTTCGAGCGAATTGGCGTTGGCCAACTGGGGATCGACGCGGACGCAGGCCTGCCAAGCGAGATCTTGCGTTTGGGCGGATTCCTCCGCCAGCGATAGTGGAAACTTCACCGCCCACGGCACACCCGTAGCGATCCGACCGTAGAGTTCGCCATTGATGAAATTCGCCATGCGCCCGAAAAACAGTCCAAGCGGACCGACGACACAAAGGCCATCGGCGAGCGCGGCCCATGACACCTGGTGCTTTTTCGCATAGAACCAAGTGAATACCGCCAGCCCGAGGATGCCGCCGTGGCTGGCCATCCCGCCTTCCCACACGCGGAAAATCACCATCGGATCATGAATGAGGCTCCCCCACCCCACTTTCGGCAGGTGATAGAAAAGAATGTACCCGAGCCGCCCCCCGAGAAACACGCCAAACAATGCGCAGGCGGCGATGAAGTCGCCGACTTTGTCGGGAGCCATCACCCATAAACTCCGCCGTGCCAGATTGCGGAGCAGCAGAAAGCCCGCCACAAACCCCATCAGATAGGCGAGGCCATACCACCTCAGCGCCAAGCCACCGTAGATGGGCAAAGCGATCGGGTTCAAGTCATGCACGTAGGTCGCTAACACCCCCACAGCACACACAATCTCCGTCCCGCAAGCAAGCCGCGATCGAAGAGGGAATTTAACGCGGAGGCGCTGAGGCCGCAGAGGAAATCGCGGAGTTTGGCGATGTTTTGATGGTTGGAAGGTCACTCCACCCGACAAATTCCAATCTCACCTCAGCGTCTCACCTCAGCGTCTCACTCTGCGATCTTCGCGCCTCAGCGTTTCGCTTTATCCAACTCTCCCACTCTTCGAGATAGGAATTTGAAATTCCCTGCTTAGACTCGACTCATGCCGAGCAAGAAGGAACTCCTCGACCTCCAATTCATCGATGCGCGCCACAAGCTCATCGACCTTGCTGCGTTCTTGGACCGCATCGACCGCCATCCGGGAGATGACGACCACCGTTTCGCCGCCCTTAAAACCGCGATTCCCATCCTCCTGTCGGACCGACCCGACCGCGCGCGTGCCGTATTAGAATCTTTCTCCGATCCATCCACCGAGCTGCCCCAGACCGCCCCCTTCCAAGGCGCGACTGGCGCAGCCCTCTGATTACTCTCCACTTCCTCCGAATGAAATACATCGAACCTCACGCCCACATGGTCAGTCGGACGACCGACGACTACGAAAAACTCGCGCTGGCGGGGTGCGAGGCACTGTGCGAACCCGCGTTCTGGGCGGGTTTCGACCGCTCGTCGGCCGCGGGGTTTTACGATTATTTCCGCCAGCTCACCGAGTACGAGCCGAAGCGTGCGGCGAAGTACGGCATCAAGCATTATTCGTGGCTGTGCATCAACCCGAAGGAAGCCGACGACCCCGGCTTCGCCCGCGAAGTGATGGACCTCATCCCGCAATTCCTCGACTGCCCGACCGTGTTAGGCATCGGCGAGATCGGCCTGAATAAAAACACCCGCAACGAACTGGCGATTTTTGAAGAACATGTGCAGCTCGCGCTCGACCGCGATTTACCAATCCTCATTCACACGCCGCATCTGGAGGACAAACTCAAGGGCACGCGGCTGATCCTTGATTCGCTCGCGTCCTTTTCCAAACTCGATCGCGCCAAGGTCATCATCGACCACGTCGAGGAACACACCATCTCGCACGTCCTAGACGCCGGCTACTGGGCGGGGATGACACTCTATCCCGAAAGCAAGTGTTCGCCCAACCGCGCGATCGACATGCTCGAAATCTACGGCACCGAGCGACTGTGGATGAACTCCGCCTGTGACTGGGGCCACTCCGATCCGCTCGCCGTGCCGCGCTGCGCCCTAGAAATGAAACGGCGCCAACACACAGCCGAACAGATCGACCAAATCATCTATCAAAACCCCCGCAAATTCCTCAGCCAGTCACCGAAATTTGTGGTGTGAAGCGGGGGGAATCCGACCCTGTCTGCGATGATTCATCGGCAATTAGGATCGACGTCCCCCAAAGCCAGGGCAGCGAGAATTGTGGCGCACCACCGTCACCCGAATATGACGTTCAAAGACGCGGAATAGAAAATGGTATGGAAAACGCTGAAGATTACTTCTTCGCCGTCCGCTTGGATCGAAGTGATGTCGCTCAGGATAAGCCTTGGCGTACTCGATCAACTCAAGCAGTTCGTTCCAAAAATCAATCGCCAGTTGCTCGCCAATCCCCTCATAGTAGGCCATAATTTCTCTTACTTCCGAGGGTACTTTCGGATGATAAACCACCCGCCTCATCTGAGGCCGACTTCCCTGACAAACTCAGCGTGAGAAATCGGATCCACGTCGCCCGAATCCATATCGAAATCACGTCGGTCCGCTTCGCTATCATCGGCTCCTAGCGGCGGAGGTGGCAACGAGGCCGGAAATTGAGTACCTAGTTCCGTTCCAACTTCTGCGGCACGTTGATTTGCATCTTCATGAATCCCGATTCGACCTTTCATGAAATTAGAATCGCACGGATCGGCAAAACGTCAATTCCCTTCGGCTCTAACGAGCAAGTGAACTCAGGGTCTAAGCTTGCGGTCGGGTTACCGCCGTTTCAGGCTGGTTACTCAATTCAAGCATCGTGAAGTTTCATTCATCCCATCTCTCGTACTGCACCAACATCCACCCCGCCGAGACGTGGGCGGAGACAGAGGAGGTTTTAAAAACCCACGTGCTCGCCGTCAGGGATCGCTTGCGCGGAAGCGGTGTGTTAGGCGCGGACGAGCCGTTTGCGATCGGACTGCGGCTGTCGGCGGTGGCGGCGCGGGAGCTTTTATCGGGAGAACATCTGGCAAAATTTCGCGACTGGCTGGAGGAGACCAACACCTATGTTTTCACGATCAACGGCTTCCCCTATGGCAGTTTCCACGGCACGCGGGTCAAGGAGCAGGTGTTTAAACCGGATTGGACCGAACGAGCGCGGCTCGACTACACCCAGGACCTTTTCCGGATTCTGGCGGCGATCGCCCGCCCTGGCACGGGCGCGTCCGTCTCGACGCTGCCTGGATCGCACAAGACCTTCGCGGCGGACGAATCGCTGATTTTGCAAAATCTAACCGAGCTGGCTGAGTGGCTGGAGACCTTGGCAGAGGAGACCGGCTTGGATTTGCATCTAGGCTTGGAGCCCGAGCCTTTGGGCCACTTCGAAAACACAGCGGAAACGCTGGCGTTTTTCGAGCGTCTGCACGCGGCCGCCCCCGACGCGGAAATCCTTCGCCGCAGGATCGGGGTGAATTACGATGCGTGCCACTTCGCGCTGGAATACGACGAGGCACGAACCGCGCTCGACACCCTAACGGCAGTTGGCATTCGAAT
>CALPMD020000150.1 GCA_943324575.2 Akkermansia muciniphila | reverse complement strand
GTGATCGTCTTTCCGGCGTTCATGCTCCTCTGCTACCTCGGCCTAATCGTGTGGTTCCGCTCTCGTGGTGGATACAAGGCGGTCAGCCTCTCGGCTAATCACTGAGCCTCACGCGCTCCAGTCGGGATCACTGATCACGCGGCACCCCGCCGGGAGGAGCGCCGTGAAATCCGCGATGTCTTCGGGCGTCATTGTGAAGCACGCCGTGGAGAACGCATCGGCCAATGGTGCCCTCGGGTGGATCACCCAGACATTCTCGAAGGTTCGTGCTGCCGTGCCATCCTCGGGATTCACAATGTGTGCGCCCTGTTGCATATTTCCCGACGCCGCAAGCGCGGAGGCGCGCAGGAGCAAACGCCTCGCGCCCGCCGAGTGCGGTATGTCGATCGGCCAATCCATCGACCCCATGGCCAGAATCGTACTCGCCCCGGAGGTCAGCAGCGCCTCGTTGATTCCTAGGGCAGAGAGAACCTCCCCCATGCGTTCGAGTGCGAAGCCTTTTCCAATCGCCCCGAGATCAAAGACCCTCCCGGCTTCGAGACATTTCAACAAAGGTCTCTCGGCATCCAGCGACACTATCCCACACACGTTCCCCATGGTCGGGTGGCCAGCCTTGAGCGCATCGATCATCGAGCCTGCGCAGGGGTCGAATCGACCGCCTGTGGCCCTCGCAGCCTCGATTGCCAACCGCAGGCACCGGTCACACTCATCACTGAGGAAGAGTGCTTCTCCGGCATTCATGGCATTGATGCGGCTGATGTCGCTACCGGGCACATAGCGGCTCAGCAGGTTCTCGATCTCCTCGAGTTTTTGGAACGCCGCAGAGACAGCAGACTCCACAGCGGGCGTTGCCTCCATGACATAAATCCGGAAGGTTGTCTTCATCGCATCAGCCGTATGAACCCGCACTGCAGGGTCTGCAAAAACCGGATGCGCCGCTCTGGCTGTGGATTTGGCGTCTTGGGTCATGGGGCAGCCTGTTCCTCGTTGTAGACATCCTGCCGCACAAATACCGCGACCGGCACCTCGCTGCGCAGCCCGTTGTAGAAAACTTTGTGAGTTGGCGAGAGCCTCCTTTCCGCTTCCAGAGAGGATTCTGGCATGGCAATCACCACGGGAAACAACTCCACGCCCGGTGGAGGCTCCTTGAAGTAGCCCGCCTTGGCTGTTCCCCTCAAATACCACGGTAGCGGCCAGTAGCCGGTTCCAAGCACGGCGATGCCGCCACTGCGGAACGCTGAGGATTTGTCCCGGAGCGCGCGAAGCCTCGCCCCGAGTGAGGTCACATTTCCCGAGGTCGGAGAATAAGCCATGGGATTTCTGGCATCGTTGGGAAAACGGAAAACGGCTGCCCGGGCCTGATGAATCTGGAAGGCCACGACCATCAGCAGTGCCGAAACTGCGACGAGTTGCGCGGGGATTTTTTGCCGAAACAGGACGGCACCGCCCCAACCGGCGAGCAGGCAGGCTTGAATCCAAGGCACAAGAACAAGCCATGGCGTCTTGTAAGGAATCGCTGAAAGAATGAGGAACTGAACGGCCGTGGAGACTGCCAACACCCGCGCCAACGCGTTTCCCGATCGCCATTCCCACCCTGCCCCTGTCAGGGCGAGTAGAGCCACACCGACTTCGGTCCACCACAGTGGGGCTTGGAATTTTGGGACCACCAATAGATTCCAGTAGTAGAGCGGTGGCTTGGCGTGGCCAATGTCGGTGGTGTAGAGATAATAGGTCGAGAAAAACTCCCGTAGGCCGCCGTGTGCCACGAAAACGGTAGCGAGGAAGGCCGCGGCAGACCAACCAGCCGCCCGAAGCAGGGATTGACGCGGAGGCAAGCCACGGCAAAACACAAGACCCACCAGCCAGGACAACGCGATGATGCCGAAGGTTTCCTTTGTCGCGGCCATGAGGCCGAGGGCGGTGCCACCGCAAAGTGCCGCCACCGTGCCGCCGCCCCGCAACCACCACCCCAGAGACAGAAGAGCAGCGCCCGAAAAAACCGCCAGCAACGGTTCATGGATGAACACCCGCGAGAACTGGCAAAGTAGTGGGGAGGTCGCTAACAAGAGCGCCGCGATTAACGCAGCAGGGCCTCCCATCCACCTTGCGAGGAGAAGCGGAAGCAGAACCACAAGGATTCCGCATACGGCTGGAACCAGCCTGACGATGAATTCATCCAGATCCTGGAAAGATGTCTTACCTGCGGCCTTCGCCACTCCGGCAGCGATCCAAGAGAGGGTCGGACCATGATAGTGCCTAGGATTGAACTCGTAGGGATGCCCCTCAAGTCGATCGGCTGTAATCCTCGCCCCAACGGCCTCGTCTGCATGGAAGGGGGCGCTGCCAAGATCGACAAAACGAAGCCCGCCCGCGATCACGAGGATTACAAGCCAGGCGAAACGACGCCCTACCGGATTTAGCTTGAGGAGAGCGGAAATACTCGTCATTCGCGCGCGCATGTTCAGATTTCTCTCCTCAGCACCGACGACGACCGTCGCCACTTTTGCGGAGAGATTCCAAACAACTTGGTAAAACTCTTGGTAAAGTGGCTTTGGTCGTAGAAACCGTATTGCAATGAGATTTCCGAAATCGATTTGTCTGAGGTGAGAAGTTCACCGCGAGCCTTTTTGAGCCTCATCTGCTGGCAGTAGGCCATTGGAGTGAGATGGAAGATATTTTTAAACTCCCGCTCAAACTTGCTCAGCGACATGCCCTGCTTCGCCGCGAGTTTTGGAATGTCCACGATTCCATTCTGGGATTGCTCCAACAGCTCCAACGCAGGCGCGAAGGCTTTCAGGGTGTCAGAGCGGTTTGCCGACTCCGAAAGATTTCGCATGATGCCGAGAAGCCCCACGACCCGTCCTTGCGAATCCTTGAGGGGAATTTTTGTTGTCAGAACCAAATCATTCTCGTTCACCCCGTGCGGTCTTGGCTCGACCTGGTTCTTCAGCAACTGGCCCGAACTCAGAACCCGCCGGTCGTCATCCATGTAGAGCCGGGCATTATCGGCGCTGAAAAAATCTAGGTCGCTACACCCTTCCAATTGCGACAAGCTCGTCACGCCGCACAAACTTAGAAAAACCGGATTGCCGGTGATAAAGCAGCCATCCACATCCTTTACGAAAAAAGCGACTTCCGGAACATGCCTGAAAGCCTCTTCCGCTACCGAGACCAAACATGCTAAAGTTTTTGACTTTATTTTAGAGGGCACTCTGAATAAATAATCGATTCTGTAAAACCCACAAGCCAAGAAGGCTGAAATACTCCAATTTTCGATGATTTTGCGTATCGCTAAAATAGCTTAAAAAAGGACCTGTCTCATCCAGAGGCTCAGGTTTGCGGTGGTTGCTCGCAGGATCAAATTCATCGCGTCGCCCCCAGTGTCGATTGCCACTGACTCAGGATACGAAAGCGCCTACATTACGTGAGCTGGACAGCGATGGCACGCTATCCCTACCACTCGGGCTCAAGGCTGGTGCCTGTTGCCTCGTAACCTGGTCTCCGAAGCGATTTGGATTCGAGTCGGTGCCGCTTGGACCGAAGACCTTCCTGCGCCTACCCGTAGACGCAGCATCCGGCCTAGACAACAATCGGCGGAGCGGGTGCTGGCGGTGAATGAGTCGATTTTCAGATCCCTCGATACCCCCTGACGCCAGAAGAGGTTTAGCAATTTTAAGCGCTGAGCGGCTTGCCCTTTGACACTTGGCCGCCAGCCAGTGGCAAGCCGCTCGCGCCCGCCTAAAAGCTGTTCTTTGAAAGCGAGGCCATAGGTCCCATAAATAGCGCAATATTCTAGACCAACTCGGCGACGATAGGGTCCACCAGGGCGCGGCCGTGGTGGATGAGAACGAGGCGATCGCCCTTAATTCGGGCGAGGCCTTCGGCGGCGAAGTGGGCGGCGCGCTGGCGGGCATCAGGGGCGAGTAGGTCGAGTGGGATACCATCGCAGGTGCGTAGGCCGAGGGCAATACGTTCGAGGCGGTGGTCCTCGGCGTCGAGGGATTCGGACTCGCTGAGGGCGTGGCCGATGGACAGGACTTGGGCGACGTAGCGGGCGGTGTCGGGGATGTTTTTCCAGCGGGTGCCGTCGAGGGTGGAGACAGCGGAGGGGCCGAGGCCGAGGTAGTCTTCGCCGCGCCAGTAGCCGCGGTTGTGGGTGGAGTGGTGGCCGGGCTGGGCGTAGTTGGAGGTTTCGTAGTGGTCGAAACCGGCGGCGCTGAGGAGTTCGTCGGCGAGGTGGAAAAACTCGGCGTCGTGGTCTTCGTTTTCGCGCATTTCACCGCGGCGCAGGGATTCGAAAAAGGCGGTGTCTTCCTCGTAGGTGAGGTTGTAGGCGGAAATGTGGTCGGGCCGCAGGGCGATGGCGTGGCGCAGCGTGGCTTCCCAGTCGGCTTTGGATTGGCCGGGGATGGAGAACATCAGGTCGATGTTGATCGAGGGGAT
>CALPMD020000149.1 GCA_943324575.2 Akkermansia muciniphila | reverse complement strand
TGGACTTGGTTGATTTTAGTGTCTACCACGGCGTGGCGCTTGCTTAGGATACCGTCGTTTTTGTATCCCGCGCCGCTGAGTACTTCGATGCGAAAAGGCTGCACGTTCGGAACGGTCAGGCTGTCGCGCGGCTTGAGCCTTTCGATTTTCAACTCGCCGTTGAGCGACGCTAGGTAGGGAACGTCGCAGTGGTAGCGCTCGGCCATGAACTCGGCGACGCTGCGGTAGCTCATGCGCTTGGCCTTGGCTTGGAGTTCCACTTTGGTGGGCAGATTCTCGTTCACCCAGTCGATGACAAAATCAGGGACAACGGCGACGGCCAGCGGATTCAGCACGGCCTTGCGTGCGGCGGTGTTGGCGGCGACCCAGTCTTCGGCCGGATGGCCGTTGACTTCGTTCCAGGATTGCACGGCCAATTCGGTGAAGCGACCGGGCTTGGCGTCGATGATGCCAGGGCCGAATTTTGCCTCATCGAGGAAGATTTGCAGACGCAGCGCGTCGTCGCCTGTGGGCTTCACGTCGAGCGGTGAAACCTTGGGCAATGCTGGCGTAGGAGCGGGCGGAATCAGCTTCGGCTGGACTTTTTCGCCGTCGGGCGGTTGAGCGCGGAGGGCGGGCCGTGTCGGAACTGGGGGCTTGGACGCCGCGGGCTGGGCGATGGCCAGCGTGGCGAGGGCGATGAAAACAACAGCGACAAAACGAATCATAAGTGGGAGCGACTGGCGGAAAAACTATTCGCGAACGACGGCAAAGGATTCGAGCCGCCCAGCGATCAGCGCAGGAACGACGGCACTGACGAGGATGTCGTCGCCATCGTAGTCCGTTGTGGTCACCTTCGCCTCGCGGTGCAGTAAGCTGACGAGATCGGCGCGGTTTTGTGGAATGCGATAAGCTTGTTCGCGGACGCGGTGGGCCAGCACTTCGGAACAGGCTTTGAGTAATTCCTCAAGCCCTTGGCCCGTGACAGCGGAGGCGTGCAGCGCGTCGGGGTATTTCTTTTCCAGCGCGATGAGGTCGAAGGGATTGGTGACGCGGTCGATTTTGTTGAGGACCGTGATGATCTCCTTATCGGCGGCACCCAGCTCGCCGAGGACTTCGAGCGTGGTGTCGTGCAAGCGTTCGATTTCGTGGGAAGTCGCGTCGAGCACGTGGATGATAAAATCCGCGAGGGTGGCTTCTTCGAGCGTGGCCTTGAATGCTTCGACCAAACGGTGGGGCAGATTGCGGACGAAGCCGACGGTGTCGGTGATCAGCAGCGGCTGGCCATCGGGCAACTCGATGCGGCGGGTGGTGGTGTCTAGCGTGGCAAAGAGCATATCCTTGGCCATGACGTCGGCACCGCTGAGAATGTTGAGCATCGTCGATTTGCCGGCGTTGGTGTAGCCGACGATCGCGGCGTGAGGCGTGGCGAATTTTTCGCGCTCCTTGCGCTGGGTCTTGCGCTGTTTGCGGACCACTTCGATTTCGCGCTTGGCGCGGTCGATGATCTGGTAAGCAAGCCGACGGTCGACCTCGATTTGTTTTTCGCCCATGCCGCGTGAGGCACCGCCGCCTGCACCACCGCCCGAGCCCGCAGATTCGCGGTCAAGGTGGCCCCACATCCGCGCGAGGCGAGGAAGGGCGTATTGCATGCGGGCGAGTTCGACTTGGAGGCGAGCTTCCTTGGTCTGGGCGCGCTTGGCAAAAATATCGAGGATGACTTCCTCGCGGTCGATCACGCAGAGGTCGGCCAGCTTTTCCCACTCGCGCTGCTGCGAAGGAGCCAGGCCGTTGTCGATGACGATCACGTCGCACTCGTGGGCGCGGGCCAGTTGCACGAGTTCGTCGGCCTTTCCCGTACCGCAGAGGAATTTTTTGTGCATCTCGCGGCTGCGATAAAGCACCGACTCGACCACCTCGACGCCGAGGGTTTTCACCAGTTCACCGAGCTCTTCGAGCAACGACTCCGATTCCACCCCTTCGCGGGCGTCAAAATAGAAGCGCACCAAGAGGGCGCGCTCGATCATGTCTGGCTTTTCTCTGACTTCGAACATCCGCGAGAAGACGTAGCACCGAAGAGTTCCTTTCGCTATGTGAAATTTCTAGCGAATGCGGTCCTTGTTGGCGGTAATCGATCCGTAAAAGCGACAATGATCGATCCGATTTCGTTTCAGCGCTTGCGAGTTGGCCGCCTGCGGCTTAAGTCCGTCTCAGACATGAGTGAAGCCCTCACCCCACAGCAGCCGCAATCCACCGAAGCCGAATTGATCGCCGTTCGCCGCGAGAAACTCGCGAAACTGCGCGAACTGGGCATCGATCCCTACGGTGCGCGCTTCGAAGTGACGACCACGCCCGCCGATCTGCGGGCGAATTTCGCCGAAGGCCTGCAGGTCAAAGTCGCTGGCCGCATCACCGCGCTGCGCGACATGGGCAAGTCGTGTTTCTTCCAACTGGCCGACGTGCATGGCAGCATCCAAGGCTACGTCAGCATCAAAAACCTCGGAGAAACCGAAGCCGCGGCGTGGAAATGCCTCGATCGTGGCGACTGGATCGGCATTGAGGGCGAAACCTTCCTCACCAAAACCGGCGAGCCGACGGTGAAGCTCGACAAGTTCACCGTGCTTTCCAAATCCCTGCGGCCGATGCCCGACAAGTGGCACGGCTTGGCCGACCGCGAGATCAAGTACCGCAAGCGCCACCTCGACCTGATGGGCAATCCCGACAGCGCTGCGCTGTTTGTGAAGCGCTCGCTGATGATCGCCGAAATCCGCCGTTTCCTCCAAGACCGCGGTTTCCTCGAAGTGGAAACGCCGATGCTCCACGACGTCGCTGGGGGTGCCGCCGCCCGCCCGTTCGAGACGCACCACAACGCACTCGGCATGCCGCTGACGCTGCGGATCGCGCCCGAATTGTTCCTGAAGCGCCTGCTCGTCGGCGGCTTCACCAAGATTTTCGAACTCAACCGCAGCTTCCGCAACGAAGGCATCTCGCGCCGCCACAACCCCGAGTTCACGATGCTCGAAGCGTATTGGGCGTTCTCGGATTTCGAGGAAATGGCCGATCTCGTCGAAGAACTGACCTGCCACCTCGCCGAGAAATTCTGCGGCGGCCTCCAGATCGAGCACAAGGACGAGGAGGGCAACGTCACCCGCACCATCAACCTCGCCCGCCCATGGAAGCGCGCCAGTTACCACGACCTCATCAAGCTGGCTGCGGGCGAAGACTTCTTCGAAATCGACGCCGCTGGTCGCCGCGCCCGCTGCGAAGAAAAGGGCATCCAAATTTCCGCAGGCATGGAGGACCACGAAGTCATCCAGCAGGCGTTCGAGAAGTTCGTGGAGGAAAAAACCTTCGATCCCTGCTTCGTCACCCGCGTTTCCAGCGAGCTGGTGCCGCTGGCGAAAGTCAGCCCTGGCGGCCAGACCGTCGAAGTTTACGAACTCATCATCAACGGCCAGGAAATCTCCCCAGGCTACTCCGAGCTCAACGACCCCGACGTCCAGCGCCAGCGCCTCGAAGCCCAATCGGGCGAAGAGACGCAGAAAGTGGACTACGACTTCATCGAAACCCTCGAACACGGCATGCCACCCGCAGGCGGCATCGGCATCGGACTCGACCGCCTCTGCATGATGCTTACTGGTGCACCTACCATCCGTGACGTGGTGCTCTTCCCGCTGCTCAAGCGGAAAGACTGATCTGTGGTGCCAAGTAGCTGGGGCCTCTGGCCCCAGACCGTTGTTTGGGCGTCTCGCCCAAAGGAATCTGGTGGGAGGCGAGACGCCTCCCACAACGGTCTGGAGCGAGACGCTCCAGCCACTTTTTCCCCCGCCTTATTAGCTTGGAGCATTACTGCGGAGCCTCGAAGCATTGCTGCGTTGCCTCGAAGCAATGCTGCGACGCCTTGAAGCATTGCTGCGACCCCGAAGAAGCGATGCTCCCGAGCGTTGACGCAACACTTCGACGCGTGGAAGCATTGCTGCGATGCCTTGCAGCAATGCTTCGGGCCGTCGCAGCAATGCTTCGTCCCGCCTAGACCGTCGTTCGCAATGGTGGGGATTCGATCCTAGGATGAGACATTTTAGCAAAGCCCAGCATGAACTATCCTTCTGGACTGAGCGCATCGCCACTATTGCCCGCGAAGGATGCGTTGGCCTTGGCGGATGTAGGAGATACTGGACCACACAGTGAAGATGCCAGCAATGACGCAGGGGTAAACGGGTGAAATCGGCACGACCCTGAGCATTATCCAGCCGATGGCGAACATTTGAGTGACGGTGCAGGCCTTGCCCGTCCAGTGAGGGATGATCTTCACCTCGCGGTGCTTGCAGTAGAGGATCTTGATGCCGCCGAGTATGATGCAATCCCGCAAGACGACGATCGCGGCAAACCACGGCGGCAGGTGCCAGCCGGGCGAGCCCCAATCGACCAATGACAGCGTGACGATGCCTGTGAGCAGCAGGGCCTTGTCCGCAATGGGGTCGATGTAGGCCCCAAAG
>CALPMD020000148.1 GCA_943324575.2 Akkermansia muciniphila | reverse complement strand
TCGGCAGCGCGCGTCAGCAGTGAGGGGAAATCCGCGGAACTGTCAGTCGGCGCAGTGGCGGAAAGCTCCGTGAGAATATCGGGCGTGGGGACCTCCTGTGGTTTCTCACTGGCGCTGTCGATGAGCACCAGACGTGCGGCGCCGAGATGGGCCATCGCATCGCGGACTTTTTCAATGAGGAACTGCCGGCGTGAATCCAGGCCGTCTCCCACTTTGCTTTCCATCGATGCCGAGCGATCGAGCAATAAAACGACCGTGTCGATGGAGCCTCCGCCCCAGCCGAACAGGCTGGATACCACGGGCCGAGCAGCCGCAAATACCAACGCAGCGATGGCGAGGCAGCGACAACCGAGAATCAGGAGATGCCGCAGTTTTTTTTTGCCTTGGGATTCGCGGCTCGCCTTGAGCAAGAACTGCATCGCCGCCCACGGTAGGGTCTTGTGGCGACGCTTGTGGATCAGGTGGATCAAAAGCGGTATCGCTGCGGCCAGCAGTCCCCAAAGCATGAGAGGTGCGAGAAAGATCATGTTCCGGGGCTAGTGCTTCGACTTGGGCAGCCGTGCGGTTAGGAATTCGCGCAGCAGCGGTTCTAGCGGCTTGTCGGTGGTGACGAGTTGGTAGTCGGCAGCCGCATCGTGGCATTTGGCGCGGATGGTTCTTAGGAAATCCTGCAGGGCATCTTTGTATTCGTTGGCGATGAGGCTGGGCTCGGCGATGAGCGAGCTGCCATCTTCCATATCAACAAAGCGATGGGGGCGATCGAACTCGAAGCTGATTTCCTGCGGGTCCATCAGATGGAAAACCGCGATGTCGTGTTTGCGGTAGCGCAGGTGCTGCAGGGCATCGCCGAGGGCTGCCGGATCGGTGAAAAGATCGGATAGAATGATCACCAAAGCACGCCGACCGATCTTTTCTGCGAGGGCATGCAGGGAAGTGGGAAGACTCGTTTCGCCGGTCGCGTCGATAGTTTCCAGCGCGGCAAAGAGCCGCTCGAGATCGGCCGCGCGACGGCTAGGCGGGACCTCCAGGTGCTGATTCTCGCTACTGACCGAGAGTCCGGTCGCGTCGCCTTGATGGACGAGCAGATAGGCGAGAGAGGCCGCGATCCGTCGGGCGTATTGGATTTTCGCTTCACCGGCCGCTGCAAAATTCATCGATCCCGAAGCATCTACGACCAAGTAGGCGCGCAGGTTCGAGTCGGCCTCAAATTCCTTGATATAGTATCGATCCGACCGGGCAAAGGCCTTCCAGTCGAGACGGCGGGTATCATCGCCTGCGACGTATTTGCGGTACTCGGCAAATTCGACAGACGAGCCACGGTGGGTCGAGCGATGTTTGCCCGCGACATTGCCTGACATCGGCACGCGCGACTCGATCGGCATCGAGGCGAGGCGGGAAAGCAGCGCGTGATCGATGAAAGAGTGGGTCATGGCTCGTCCTTGGTTTCCGTGAGTAGGGCCGAGCTTGGGATCATTCCTCGCGCATTTCCCGCACCAGTCGATCGACGATCTTTTTGGAAGTCATCCCTTGGGACTCGGCGGAGAAATGAGTGATGATTCGATGGGTGAGGACGGATGGGACGACGGCTTCAAGGTCTTCCAGCGTGGCCATGTAATTGCCACGGAGGGCGGCACGGGCCTTGGCACCTAGGATGAGGTACTGCACGGCGCGTGGGCCAGCACCCCAACTGACGGTGTCTCTGATCCATTGTGGCGATTCGTCTTCGCCTGGGCGCGTCTTGCGGACGATTTTCACCGCATAGTCGTAGAGATGCGCGGGCACGGGCACCCGGCGAACCAAGTTCTGGTAGGCGATGACTTTTTCCGCATCCAGCAGCGGGGCTAGCGCTTGGCGGGCGCTGCCGGTGGTGGCGCGGGCGATTTCCTTCTCATCGTCCGCCGATGGATAGCCGACCTCGATCAGAAACATAAAGCGGTCCAGCTGAGCCTCGGGCAGCGGGTAGGTGCCTTCCTGTTCGATCGGGTTTTGGGTGGCTAGGACAAAAAACGGCGCTTGCAGCGGGTAAGTGCTGCCCAACACGGTGACCTTGCTTTCCTGCATCGCCTCCAGCATGGCTGACTGGGTCTTTGCAGGCGCGCGGTTGATTTCGTCGGCCAGTACGATGTTTGCGAAGACGGGTCCCTTGATGAATTCAAACTCGCGGCGGCCACCCGCGCCCGACTCCTGAATGATATCGGTGCCCGTGATGTCGGCGGGCATCAGATCGGGCGTGAATTGGATGCGGTTGAAGGAAAGCTCAAAAGTCTGCGCGACTGAAGAAACCAACAAAGTCTTGGCCAGGCCCGGCACGCCCATCAGCAAGGCATGACCGCGGGCAAATAGGCAGATCGCCAGTTGCTCGATGACGAGATCTTGGCCGATGATCGCCTTGCGCAATTCAGCACGAAAAGACTGATAGATTTTCCCAAGCTCGTCGATTGCCGCGACGTCATCGTCGGGGAGCGGATTACCAAAGTCGTGTTGAGATTCCATGGATAATAAGTCAGTGCCATCAAACTAGAAGCGCTCCCTCATTTGTCGAGAAGCGAACGTGTCCGAATCCACCCGTCTTTAGCCGTTTTCGGACAAAATCTCGATAAATCATCGCAGAATGACGAAAAAATCCATTTACGGCTTGCCAGCCCCCAGCGGTCTGCTAAATCACCCGCCCCGCGGAGTCGCCAGAGCAGTCTGGACGCCCTCCCGTGGTCACGCGAAATCACGCACAATCATGGCACGTATCCTAGGCATTGAAATTCCCAATGAGAAGCGCATCGAAGCTTCTCTGCCCTACATGTTCGGCATCGGTCGCCCTACGGCGGCCAAGATCCTCGAACACGCAGGAGTCGACCCCAACATCCGCACCGGACAACTCAGCGAAGAACAACTCGTTCGCATCGCCCAAGTGATCACGTCGGAGTCCATCATCGTTGAAGGCGACCTCCGCCGCGAACGTCAATCTCAGCTCAAGCGTCTCACTTCCATCAACTGCTACCGTGGCATCCGCCACAAGCGCGGTTTGCCGGTCCGTGGTCAACGTACCCGTACCAATGCCCGCACTCGCAAGGGCAAGAAGAAGACGGTGGGCGTGAAGAAATAATTTTCCGTAATTACTCATGTCTGAAGAAACCAACCAAGAAGCTGCCGTAGAGTCGGTAGTTGAGCCCGTAGCAGCTCCAGCACCCGCCACCACTCCTGCTCCAGCACCTGAAGCGGCAGCCGCCTTTGATGGCGCGCCGAAAAAGGATGTCAAACGCGACATCTTCGCCGAAATCGGCGGAGGCGAGGAAGAGATCAAAATTCACAAAGCCAAGGGCTCGAAAAACATCACTCGTGGTGTCGTTCACGTTACCGCGACTTTCAACAACACTCTCGTCAGCGTGACGGACCCAAGTGGCAATGCTATTGGTTGGTCGAGCGCCGGCAAGATGGGCTTCAAGGGATCCCGCAAGAGCACGGCCTACGCCGCTCAAGTGGTTTCGCAAGACGCCTGCCGCCAAGCCATGGGCCACGGCCTCAAGGAAGTCGACGTCCGCGTCAAGGGTCCAGGCTCCGGCCGTGAATCCGCAGTGCGTGCCGTTCAAGGTCTCGGTCTGGAAATTCTTTCGATCCGCGACGTGACCCCAATCCCACACAACGGTTGCCGCCCTAAAAAGGCTCGCCGCGTCTAATCCAACTCTTTCAGAAACTTTACCATGGCACGTTATACAGGTCCACGCGCAAAGATCAGCCGCCGCTTCGGTGTCTCCCTCTTTGGTCCATCCAAGGCATTTGAACGCCGCAACTTCCCACCAGGCCAGCACGGTGTGCGCGCCGGTCGTAAGAAGAAAAGTGAATACTCCGTCGCTCTCGGCGAAAAGCAAAAGCTTCGTTTCCAATACGGTGTGCTCGAAAAGCAGTTCCGCGGTTACTACGAAGAAGCTGCCCGCCGCCGCGGTGTCACGGGTGTGATCTTGCTCCAACTTCTCGAAACCCGCCTCGACAATGTCGTTTATCGTGCAGGTTTCGGCAACAGCCGCCAGGCTGCCCGTCAATCCATCAACCACGGCCACATCCTCGTGAATGGCCGCACCGTTGACATCGCCAGCTTCCAAGTGAAGCCAGGCGACGTGATCAAGGTCGGCGCCCGCCCTTCCTCACAACAACTGGTGAACCGCATGACCGACCTCACGCAGGCCATGCCGATCAAGGATTGGCTCAGCGTCGATAAGGACAAGCTCGAAGCTACGGTTTCCCGCATTCCAGATCGCGCCGACATCGACCCGCTCGTCAACGAGCAGCTCATCGTCGAGCTTTACTCCCGCTAATTTCGGCTCACGCCAAATCAGTCTTCAACAAAACGCCTGGACGCAAGTCCGGGCGTTTTTTGTTTTCATCTAGAGGGATTTTGTCTGTCGGTCGCCTTCGCTGACCACCCATTGGAAGGCACGCAGCCTTTCGGCATCCGATAGTGGCTGGAGCGTCCCGCCCCAGACCGTTGGGGAGGCGTCCCGCC
>CALPMD020000147.1 GCA_943324575.2 Akkermansia muciniphila | reverse complement strand
GTCGAGGATGACATACTCGGGCTCCAGCATCATGAGCTGGAGGATTTCGTTGCGCTTCTTTTCGCCGCCGGAGAATCCTTCGTTCACGGCGCGGGCGGTGAACTTGCGATCCATCTCGAGAATGTCCATTTTCGAGTAGAGGTTCTTGTAGTAGGCGACAGCGTCGATTTCCTCGCCCTTCGGCAGGCGGGCCTGCAATGCGGCGCGGATGAAGTTGGCATTCGAAACGCCGGGAACTTCGGAGGGGTATTGGAACGCTAGGAAAATCCCGTCGCGCGAACGCTCATCCACCGACTTGTCGAGGATCTCCACCCCGTCCTTGGTCACCGAGCCCGACGTCACCACATAACCTTCGTGACCGGCGATCACCTTCGAGAGGGTGGATTTGCCAGAGCCGTTCGGGCCCATGATGGCGTGGACTTCACCCTTCGGGATCGTGAGGGTGACGCCTTTGAGGATTTCGGTGCCGTCTTCGAGAGTGGCGTGCAGGTCTTGGATGTGGAGGCTCATTGGTGGAAAAGTAGAAATTTGAAAGTGGAAAGCTGAAATTAAAGGGTGACGAGTTTGCCGCGGAGGGTGATTTCGACGTCGTCGATCACCGCGCCGGGCGGCAGGTTGAGGACGTCCGCCAAGTTGACGCCGGGCTTGAAATCCACGTCGTGGATCACGCCGGTCGCCGCGTCGTGAAAGTGGCCGTGTTCGCTGAGGTTTGGGCAGTAGCGTGACGACTCGCGCTCGAAGTTCACTTGGCGGATGATGCCGTGCTGCACCAGTGCTTCCAGGCAGTTGTAGACCGTGGCCAGCGAGATGTTCGGCAGGCGGTCCTTCACCCGCATGAAGACGTCGTTCGCCGTCGGGTGGTTCCGCTCCAGCTGGAGAATCCGGTAAACCTCCTGCCGCTGGCGCGTCATTCGCAGGCCCGAGATCTCATCGGGGATCTCGATTTCGGCAGAGTTTTCTGGGAATTGGCTGACCATCGCGCCCGCAAACTAAGGCCGAGCTCACCAATATCAAGAATAATTCCAATTACTGTCGTTTCGCCGATTGGATTTCGCCGATCCGCCGATCCATCAAGAATTCAGGCGCCCGCGCAGATCGGCCGTCCAAAGTTGGGTGACAATGATTTCCTGTGCTGCCTCCATGGCCGCGCGTTCTGCGGGATCGGCATCTTCGTGGCCGGCGAGGTGGAGCAGCCCGTGGACAAAATAACGCAAAATCTCGCGGGCCAGCGGTTCGCCGTATTCGGCCGCCTGGCGCTCGGCGACCTCAGCGCCGATCACGATTTCGCCGTGGTGGAAGGTGATGACATCGGTCGCCCCTTCGATTTCCATGAAATCGCGGTGGACTTGGTCGCTGGTGACATCGTCGACGAGCGCGACCTCGAGCGTGGCGAGGTGGAAAAGCGGAGCGTCATCTTCCGCCGCATGCACCATGGCGAGACGGGCGGCTTGATGCGCGACACTTTCGAACGCAGTCAGCCAGCTTTCCGGGATTTCCGTGATTTGCTGGTTATTGCCGATAATGACTTCGAGCGACATGGCCTGAGTGGGGGTTTGGGGGGTAGTTTAAGCGCGCTTGGGCATCGGGATCACGCGGCCGCCTTGGATGGCGTCGGCGGCAGTCCGCTTTGCCGCCGTGGAGCGGTCGTCTTCCTTCGGATAGTCGATCCGGCTGTGCAGCATGCTGCGCAGCGTGGTGGAGAAACTTTCTTTGACGATGGCGAGCTCGCGAAGGGTGAGCGGGCAGGCATCGAGTTGGCCGTCGTTGATTTTTGCCCGGACCAAATCCTCGACCAAGGCGCGGATCTTGGCAGGCGTCGGCTTGCGCAGAGAACGCGAGGCGCTCTCGACCGTGTCGGCCAGTGCGATGATGCCGCTTTCCCGGCTGCTGGGCCGGGGACCGGGGTAGCGGAAGTTTTTCTCGTCGACGCTCGGCAGATCCTCGGGGTTCTCGAGGCGGCGATCGACTTTTTCCATCTCCGCTTTTTTCTGCTCCTGCGCCCGTCGGTAGAAGAAATAGACCAGAGAATCGCCGTGATGCTCCTGAATCACGTCGATGATGCGCGGGTTGAGCTTGTTTTTCACGGCCAGATCGACGCCGTCTTTGACGTGAGCGGTGATGACCAGCGAGCTCATGGTCGGAGTCAGCGAGTCGTGCGGATTTTCTGCGCCTTCGTGTTGGTTTTCAATGAAGTAGCTGGGCTTCTTGAGCTTGCCGACGTCGTGGAAATACGAGCAAACACGACACATCGGCGCGTTGGCACCGATTTTTTCCGCCGCCGCTTCGGCCAGCGCCGCGACCACGAGGCTGTGGTGAAAGGTGCCCGGCGCTTCAAGCTGCATCCGGCGCAGAAGTTTATGATTCAAATCCCCGAGCTCCAGCCAACTGATGTCGGTGGTGAGTTGGAAAGTCCCTTCAAATAGCGGCAGCAATCCGCTGATCACCAGCGCACTCACGATCGCCGTGCCAAACGCCGCCACACTGCCGATACCGAGATTTTGCAAGTGAGTCACCGAGTCAGAGCCAAAAATGGCGGCAAGATCCAGACGGCCAAGCATCATGCCGACTACCAGCGTCACCGCCCCGACCGAGATTCCCACCTGCAAGAGCTGAATCCGCTTCCGCACCTGATAGGCCAGCAACACACTGGTCATGCCGCTGACCAGACTGAGAATCAGGTAAGGAATGGCCTCCCCCTGCGGGACGAACAGGCAACCGACCAGCGTGACATAAATCGCGGAAAAGGACGCAATGCCCCGGCCCAACAGGACCCCGTGAAGCATTGGTGCCAGCGCGAATGGGATGACGAACAAGCGAAATTCTTCGGGGATCGCGCCAGAACGGACCAAGCTGGTCGCCGTGCAGATCATCAGCAAGTGGCCCAGCAAGCCGCCGAAGACCAAAATCACCCGGCTGTTGCGGCGGCACGAGCTTTGGAAACTGACTTGAAACAACACGATGGCCGTCACCGAAATGATTAGCCCGTAGAGCGCGCCCTTGAACGGCGCATCCGCCAAGGCGGTTTCCCCATAGTTGTTGAAAATCAGCACCGCGCTGCCGACCGCGAAGGTCGCATAAAGCGCGAGCTTAACCCACAAGCTCTCTTCCAAGGCCTGCACCACCGGATTCTCACTATGAATCCGGCGTTTCTTCCCTGACGAGAGCCCCTGACGGGCCAAGCGCCAGCGTTTGATGGCATCCAAAAATCCCACAGTCGTAAGGAGGTCAGTTGATCAGGCAGTTTTCAGAATGAGATTCCTGCCGGGCAGCGAACTTACTCCGGTTTGCCACCCTTGGCAACCTGCAAATCTGGCGCCCCTCTTACCGTCCCGCACGAGCCACAAGCGGAGGCACACGCCCCGGCAAGGCGGAGAAATTCCGCAAGGCGCTCGTCGAACTGGACGCACGGATTTCACCGGTTCAAAGTCTAGCCGTGCGCGAGGAAGGCGGGAAGATTCTCCTTGAGAAATCGGCCGATCCGATCCATCTTGAGCCGTTGACCGATGAAAACCAGCGATACCCAACTCCAGAAAGCCGAAGCTTACCTGAACCGGATCAGGATCGAGCGCTCCAGGCGGCCGTCCATGACTTCTCGCGAGTTTTACCAGCAAATGGAACGATCGATGGGGACGAAGCTGAAGCGGATTACGCCGACTACTTCCGAAGTTTCGAGAGTGAAGCAAGGCGTTTAAGGGTGCTTTACGAAGGCTTGCAGCCCGCCTTCGAAGGCGGAAGGGAGCACGATATTATTTATGACCGAGTGACGGGAACGGTATTGAAATTCACCAAGCCCGCGAAAGCCGCCTACGTTGTCAGTTTCGAATTCGGGACTCCAAGACTTGTTCCGGGCCTGCCCGTCGAATACCTCGAACGGCAAGAGCTTCACAATAAGATTTTCGCGGACAGCATCCGCTTTGTCGGCATGGGTGGAGAACCCAACTATCGACGGATCATCACCCGCCAACCGCTCATCAAAGGCAAAGAGGCGGGCTGGGAAGCGATAAAAAAATTGATGGTGGATGAACTCGGATTCACCAAGTTGGGTCACAATTACGGGATCGGTTACGAGGATTCCTATGGATTCATTCGTGATGACATCGCCGTGTTTGATTTAAGGCCCGCCAATGTTTTCAAAACGGAATCCGGCCTGTTGGTTGCGATTGACAGCATTCCGGTGCGCCTCACGGCGGAAACCCGAGGCATGTTTCCACGCTAAATCCAGCGGGGACCACTGGGCGAAGTGGATTTACCCGCAGTGATCCTGCTGAAGGTGAGGCGTGAAAACGCTGATCATTGCCCTTGCCTCCGCGCTGCCAGAAAACGGCATCCCGGAAGAGATTGTTTACATCCTAGAGGGTGACAATCTGATCTATCCGCAGAGCCACCCCAAGGGGATCCTCGTCAAGATGACCGCCGATAAGGGCGATGCCGTTGCCGCCTCGTTCCAGCAGGCTTTGGAGAAACTCGCCAAGGGTAACATCAAGCCCCGGCTCGATTTCAAACACGAGGCCGACGGCCCGACCGCCGGATACCCGACGGGCTTCCTGCCGGGCTTCCTGAGCG
>CALPMD020000146.1 GCA_943324575.2 Akkermansia muciniphila | reverse complement strand
GCCGCGTGTACTTCGTTGCCAAACTTCATGCCACTGGCCGAGTGGGTCACTGCCGCCGCGGTTTTCTTTTTGGACCCGCTGGGGGTGATGCGTTCGCGGGGTGGGATGCCTGTGGCCAGTGTTGGCAGCGCGACGGGGTCCTTTGCGCGGGTGAGGGGAGGGAGGCTTTCCACCCAGTCGGACGAACCCGATTGATAGACCACGCCTGGCTCATCGTTCGATCCAACAGATCGTGCCAACCAGTTGGCCAGCGATGGTTTGTCCGCTTTTGGTGTTTTGGCGGACGGTTCGAGAAAAATATAAAGCCCGCGCTTTGAGCGGGTCAGCGCTACGTAGAGCGTGCAAAATGCTTCATAGCATTGGCGGGTTCCCCAGTTCGCCTCGGCCTGGCGCATGGCTGGCAGAAGATTGCGCGCCCATGCCGGTGGTGTCTGGCTGATCCACCCCGCCTCCGCTGCCACGTCAAAGTGCTGGGTGACGGGTGTGCTTTCGTTAGGGATTTCCGGCAGCACGACGATGTCGAAGCCGAGCCCCTTGGACTTGTGGATGGTCAGCACTTGTACGGCTGCGACTCCTGGGCTTTGGGAAACCTCCAGACGGCGAATCCATTCGGCCGCCTCTGGCGCCGTGGCTCCGCCGCGCGCGTCCAGGGTTGCTAGCGCCGTCATGATGTCACCCGCACGGCGGCGGCCAAAGTCCGACCAATCCGCCCAATGAGGTTCGACTGCATCCTCGATCATGGCTGCGAATCCGTCGCATGTCGCCGCGCCTAACAATCCCTCCCAGATTTGTTCCCGATGTTCGCCGAACCTTGCGCGTAGTGACGCGCTCAAGGGCGACATTTCCACCACATGGCGGGCGAATGCGTCTGCCGGATTTGCCAGCCAGTTGAGCAAATGAGAAAGCACTACGCCCACAGGATTGTCCTTCGCGGGTTCGCGCCGCCCTTCTTCGATCACGTCAAAGTCCAAACTCCGCAGGTGGTCGGCGACCTTTCGCACCATCGCGTTGCTGCGCACGAGTACGCCGCAGGTCATCTCGCGTTGGCCGACGCCGAGCTCGAGCAACAGTTCTCCCAATCTCACCATGCGATCGTCCCAGGTTCCCTCTACCAGTTCCACTCGCGCCTCGCCGCGTTTGTCGTGTGACGTCAATGGCGCAGCGGAGACGTGGTTTTCCCAGTGCCAATGAGTGGCAGCTTCGCCGAAAAGCTCATGCAGGGTCGTCGCGTCGCCGCAGACTTTATTGACCAGAGAAAGCACTTCGGGACACGAGCGCCATGATTCGACCATCGGCTTGATTTGCAGGCCTGCGCTGTGATAGCGGTCGATGACCTCATCAAACAATCCCACCTCACCACCGCGCCATGCATAGATCGCCTGCTTACGGTCTCCTACGACGAATATCGTACCCTCTTCATCGCCCGCTGCCTCGTCGATGAGGGGTAGCAGGCCCAGCCAATCGGCGCGGCTGGTGTCTTGAAACTCATCAAGCAACCAATGTTCGTGGCGCGCATCGAGTCGGAAGTCCACAGCCTCGCGCCGCAGTCGCGCATCTTCGCCTTTGATCCACTCGCCCATCAGGAATTTCACGTCGTCGAAGCCGAGTAAGCCGCGCTGCCGCAGTTGGCGCTCACAAATGGCGTCGTAGTCGGCTACCACTTCCCTCACCGCGCGGGTTCTCAGCAATGCGGCTGCCATTTCGCAGTTGGCCGCCAGTAGGACCAAGTTCCGCAGGGCATCTCCCGAAGGGCCGCCGAGCTGGAATTCCTTGTAATGCTTTAAAATCAACGGTCCCTCCGGCTGGTTGGCGGCACCCAGCACCACGGCCAAAAGCCCTGATGCGCTGCCCAGACTGCCACTGCCGATGGTGTGGCTCACCAAGGTTGCGATCACCTTTTCCATGACGTCGCGCTGGTCTTTCCGAGTGTATTCCACACCGTCAAGACCGCGTAGCACGGTGGCAGACAGGCTGTCCTTGTTTCGTTCCCAGTCATTTAGAGTGGCGGCGGCAAGCGCGCTTGGCCCCCATTCCGAGTCTTGCGCATCGCGATAGCGGCCGTGCCAGCTTTTGACAAAGGCGCGCAAACTTTCCATCACACCTTGATCTTCCTTGCCGATGGTCGCGCGGCGAAAGGCCTGCAAAAACTCATCAGCACCCTCTTCTTCCAAGGTTCTGCCGAGAATAGTGGCGAGAATCTCGTCGCTGGCGGCCTCCGCCCGCGGACCTTCGAGCAAATCGAACTTTCCCCCGGTCAATCCCAGCTCGTATTGGAATCCGCGCACCACCTTCGCAAAAAAGCCGTCCATGGTGCCGAGTGTCAGCTGCGGCAGGGCGCGGACTACGCTTCTCAAGGTTTCTGCAAAGTCGGCATGGCGGAGCTGCAAATCGTCTCGCAGCTTGTCTGCCACGGACGGATTGTCTGCGGCCTTGGCCAGTTGAGTGAGAACCGAGTCTGCAAACTCTCCAGCTGCCTTGCGCGTGAAGGTCAGTGCCACGATTTTTTCGGGCTCCACGCCTCTCGCCACCAACTCGATGATGCGGTTGGCGAGTTGGAACGTTTTTCCAGACCCTGCGGAGGCAAGTATGAGCAGGTTCTTGTCGTTCATGGTCATCGTTGGCTGAAGTCTGCGCAGGTTTGTAAGATTCTAAAACCCAGAAATTGCAGGGATATCATCCAGAACGACCACCGATCGAGTTTGAACTTGTCAGCGCAAGCCGTGTCAACCAGGGTTTGTGTCGTGGTTCGTGCTGCGATTTTATTCTGCATCCATTTCTTGTGATTGCGTTGATGAAAGTGCGGCTCTCCCCCGCAACAACAGAATGCTCCATTGGATGAATTGAGGATATGATCGACACAACAGAACGGCTCATCAGCCACTTGGAAATCAGTCGTCAAGCCAGCGCTAGCCCGATTTGTGCCATTGATACGGAGGCGGACAGCTTGCACCGCTACCGCGAGTCGCTTTGCTTGATTCAGTTCGCCGACCGCGAAAACCGCGTGTTGATCGACCCGCTGGCGATCACCGATTTATCGCCATTGGGCGACTATCTGTCCGTAGCGACGGTCTGGATGCACGGTGCGGACTACGACATGACGATGTTCAAGCGCCAGTTCGGAACGCTGCCTGCGCTGGTCTATGACACGCAGATCGGCGCACGGCTGCTCGGTGCGCGCAAATTCGGCCTGGGAGATCTGGTGAACCAGTATTTCGGCGTCGAGCTCTGTAAATCCTCGCAGAAAGCCGACTGGGGCAAGCGCCCGCTGTCCGACATCATGGTCGAATACGCGCTCAACGACGTTCACTACCTGTTGGATATGGGCGACATGATCGTGGCGGGCCTGAAGGAAAAGGGCCGCTACGAATGGTTCGAGGAGAGCTGCCTCGCCGCCCGCCAAAAGGTTTTGGACCGCGACGAGACCAAGGAAGAAGTCTGGCGCATCTCAGGCTCGGGCAAGCTGGATTCCTGTGGTCTCAATTACCTGCGCGCGCTCTGGCATTGGCGCGATGCAGAGGCGGAGGCCTGGGATCGCCCGTCGTTCATGGTGGCGCCGAACCGCCAACTGCTCGAATGGAGCATCGACTTGGCGGCGGCCAAGCGGATCGAATTTCCACCGCATTACCGTCCCGACCGTGTGAAGCGGCTGCACGAAGCCCTAGCCGCGGCTGATGCGCTGCCCGAGTCGGAGCGGCCCGCCCGCCCGCCGAGCAAACGCCAAAAGCGAGATCCCGAATTCGAGGTAAAGGTGGATGCGCTAATTAAAACACGCGAACAAGTGGCGGCGGAATTGGACATCGAGGGCTCGCTGATCGCGCCGCGGGCAGTTTTAGAGGCCCTCGCTTTGGGCAGCGCCGAGCCCGCGGCCGTGCTGCTGAAATGGCAGCGCGAGTGCCTGGGGATGGAGGGGTGAGCCCTCCTGCGCCCGTCGTCTAGGTCTTTTAGCACTCGCGCTAAGGCCTTTATCTCGCGTACTAAGACCTTTTTGCCCTTGTTAAAAATACATCGTACGCTTGAAAAGACCTAAAGCACGCGCCGCTAATCTCTACTGATTGAGTATTGATTCGATGGCCAAGAGTCTATCCATGGGTGTTGATATACTAAATGGATTAACGGTTTTCGAGCCAAAGCCCTGAAATTTTTGGTGCCAGCCTCGATTTCTAGTTGTTTTTAATATTAAATTTAAGCAGGTTATAAAATTAGAGCGGATTTAGGCACTTTTTTTGAACTTTGTCTTGTCGACCCGTCTCTAATCCCTATCGTTAGCTCCAGATTAACGAATGCACCTTTCAAAAAAAGCTGAGTTTGCGCTACGCGCCACCATCAACCTCGGGATTGCCGCCGAGGTGGGGCGCCGTACGATTGCGGGCGCGGAGCTCGCCGAAGCGAACCGACTGCCGCTGAAATTCGTGGAGCGAATTCTCCAGGAACTGCGCGATGCAGGCCTAGTCGAAAGCCACCGCGGCAAGTTCGGCGGCTACTCCTTGGCCAAGCCTGCCGACCAGATCGGCATCGGCGAACTCGTCCGCTTGATGGATGGCCGCCTGGCACCGATTTGTTGCGCCAGCGAAAACGCCTATCAGCCCTG
>CALPMD020000145.1 GCA_943324575.2 Akkermansia muciniphila | reverse complement strand
TGTTTCCCAAGAGAAATCGAAATGGATAGGTCCTATCCGTCCTATAGGACTTATATCAACGCCACCTCTCTCTTGAAGCTTGGCAATCGCAGTGAAATGTCGGAAAATGCGGCATGTTCAGTGCCAGCCAACTTACCCCCCAACAAAAAGACGCGCTCAAACAATGGGCCGCCGAGGGAGCCACCATGTCGGATCTTCAAAGCCACCTGAAGGAAGATTTCGGCCACGCCCTCACTTACATGGATACGCGCTTTCTGATTCTCGACCTCGGCATCGAGCTGATCGAAACCCCCAAGGCCGAACCGAAAAAAGAGGAAAAGCCCGCGCCAATTCCGACCGGCCATGTGAGCACGACCATGGACGCCCTGACGCTGCCCGGCGCCATGGTGAGTGGCAAAGTAACCTTCAGCGATGGCGAAACGGCCGTCTGGCTGCTCGACCAAAACGGTCGCCCGAGCCTCGACCCCGACACCTCCGGCTACCGCCCGAGTCAGGACGACATCATGGCCTTCCAAACACAGCTGCGCGATTTGATCCAGAAGAGCGGCCTCTAACCACTCCGCGCGTCTCGACTTATGCGAGATCCTTCACCTGCACCTGCGCCCACCATTCCTTGAAGGCGGCGAGGAATGCGAGGTGATCCACGTTGTCCTGATAGGCATCGTGTTCGGCGAGGGTTTTGAACTGCATCGTCAGCGCGTAGTCCCACGACTGGTCGATGACGGGACGGGACGCCACCTTAGCGGGAACCGCCCAGCGGCCATCCGT
This sequence comes from Akkermansia muciniphila, assembly GCA_943324575.2. Taxonomy (GTDB): domain Bacteria; phylum Verrucomicrobiota; class Verrucomicrobiia; order Verrucomicrobiales; family Akkermansiaceae; genus Luteolibacter; species Luteolibacter muciniphilus_E. Next base: position 3,874 of record CALPMD020000145.1, on the reverse strand, counting down.
CACCAGGTCGATTTCAAACAAAGCCGCCAGCCCTTGCTCAAAAGTCGCGCGATCCGCGTCGTTTTGGCGTTCTTCCTTCAGCCAGAAATAAACATGATGATCCATGGCGGATGGAGGTAAAGGCCACCGCGACTCGCGGCAAGTCCGAACCATCGCGGAGATTTCGTTTGCGAGTCGCGGTGCGCGCCATCAGATTACGCACAAGTTCCATGACTCGTCTGATTGCTGCCATTTTCCTGCTGATTCATTTCGCACCATTCGTCGACGCACAGACGCCGAGCGCGCCGTCGGCCATTTACAAATCGGTGGTACGGGTCGAGGTCGCCACCCAGACTTCGGACTACGAAACCCCATGGAACTCCGGCCGCTTCGGGGGCGGCATCGGCACGGGCTTTCTGATTGGCAAAAACAAAATCCTGACCAATGCCCACGTCGTTTCCGACGCAAGACGCGTGTTGATCACCGTCTATGGCAGCCCAAAGAAATACCCGGCAAAAATTGATTTCATCGCCCACGACTGCGATCTGGCACTGCTTTCCGTCGAGGACTTCAAGGACTTCGAGTCCTTTCCCACCTTTGACTTCGGCGGCGTCCCGAGCCTGGAATCTCAGGTGCGCGTGATCGGTTACCCGATCGGTGGCGAACGACTGGCCGTCACCCGTGGCGTGGTCTCTCGCATTGATTTCCAGCCCTACTCACATTCCCGCGCGGACACCCATCTGGTCATCCAAATCGACGCCGCGATCAATCCCGGCAACTCGGGCGGCCCATGTGTGCAGGATGGCAAGGTCGTCGGGGTCGCATTCCAGGGACTGCGCCAAGCCGACAACACGGGTTACATCATCCCCACCCCGGTGATCCGCCGCTTCCTCAAAGACATCGAAGACGGAAAATATGACTCCTACGCCGACCTCGGGATCAGCGAGTTCCCCCTCCACAATCCGGCGATGCGCAAGGCGCTGGGCCTACCCAATGACGGCCGGGGCATCCTCATCACTAACGTGGTCGCCACCAGCTCCAGCGATGGCATGCTACAACCGCGGGATGTCCTCATGTCTCTGGATGGCAAGCCGGTGGACAGCGACGGGATGATCAGCATCGATGGCGAAGAGGTGAATTTCAACGAGATCGTGGAGCGGAAATTTGCCGGAGACAAGGTGGCGGTCCACTTCCTGCGCGACGGTGTCGCCAAGGATGTCGACGTCACCCTCAAGCCGCTGGAATCGTCGCGGATGTATGCGATCCAGTACGAAAAGAAGCCGCGCTATTTGGTCTTTGCGGGCTTGGTCTTACAGCCTCTGGACACCAATCTTTTTGCGGCGGCAAAGTTTGACGACATCACCTTGCGCCGACTTTACACCGATTATGTGCCGAAGGGATTATTCCAAAAACACAAAGACATCGTCGTATTAACTCGCGTGGAGAGTGACCCGGTGACCAGCCAGCTTTCCGACTTCACCGGCTTTGCCGTGAACAAGATCAACGGCGTGGAAGTCCGCGATCTACCCCACGCCTCCGCGTTGCTACACCCGAAGGAGATGCCGAAATTTTTTGTCATCGAGCTTTTCGGCGCCGAGCGACCCGTCGTGATCCCCTCGGCCAAAGTCGCCGAGGCGAACGAGCGGATGAAGGCGAACGGCATCACCTATTTGGAAAACCTGGAAGACTGAATCATGCCCCGTGTCGCCATCGCTCTGGGGTCGAATCTCGGAGATCGCCTCGCCAACCTGGTGGCTGCCCGCGATGAACTGAAAAAAATCGCCAGTCCCGGCGAGTCGTCGTTAGAGGCATCCACCTATCAGACAGAGCCGCTGCTCTGCCCGCCGGGGTCGCCCATGTTCTACAACTCCGTGATCGAAATCGCCTTCGATGGCACGGCCACTGATCTGTTAGCCATCACCCAGTCGATTGAGAGAAAACTCGGACGCGCCGCAGCGCCCGAGCGCAATGCCCCGCGAATCATCGACATTGACCTGCTCTATTTTGGCGACGAGGTGATCGCCACAGACGACTTGGAACTCCCCCACCCGCGCATTGCGCAGCGGCGGTTTGTGCTACAGCCACTCGCAGAAATCTGCCCCGATCGCATCTTGCCCGGACAAACCCAAAGCATTGCCAAACTGCTGCACGACCTCAAAACCGACGAACCGCCGCTGGTCTTTGTAAAGTAGCAACCGCTACTTCGCCGATTAAAGGCGCTCCAGCAGGATTTCTTGACCCAAGACGACAAGATCGACGCTGCCCGTGAGCGTTTGGTCGATGAACGGGGTGTTCTGGGATTTCGATTTCATGAAATCCTTGGTGAAGGTCGTCTGCGCTTCGGTGTCGAAGAGGATGAGATCAGCGGGCTGGCCGATTTCGATCGAGACGGCGGGCAGGCCCATCAGGCGGCGGGGCTCGGCGGAGTAGCGTTTGACGATGAGATCCCAGCCGAATTTACCGGTGGCGACGAAGTGGTGATAGAGCGAGACCAGCGCGGTATCCATGCCGGTGATGCCGTTGGGCGCGCTGATGAAATCCTGCGATTTCTCGAACGGCGTGTGCGGTGCGTGGTCGGTGGCGATGAGGTCGAAGACGCCGTCGATGAGTCCTTGGAGAAGCCCATCATTATCCGCCTGCGTGCGCAGCGGCGGATTCATTTTGTAATTCGTATCGTAGTCGCCGATGTGCTCGTCGGTGAATAACAGATGGTGCGGCGAAACTTCGGCGGTGACTTTGACGTCGCCGCGTTGTTTCCACCAGCGGATCGTTTCCATGCCGAGTTTGCTGGAGACGTGCTGGATGTGGATGTGGGCCCCGGCGGCGTGGGCCAGGCGGATGTCGCGGTCGATGATGATTTCCTCGGCGCAGGCGGGCGAACCTTTGATGCCGAGACGGTAGCTAACAGCTCCCTCGTTGAGCGCGCGTGGCCCGGCGAGTTCGGGCACCTCGCAGTGGCTGGCGAAAAACATGCCGAACTCGGTGGCGTATTCCATCGCACGCAGCAGCACCGCGGGATCGCCCGTGGTATCGCCGTCGTCGGTCAGCATGGTCACGCCCAGCGCACGCATGCCGTCGATGCCTGCAAGCTCTTTGCCGTGGCGGCCCTTGGTCACGCAGCCGGACGTGTAAACCGGAATGCGGGACGTGCGCTTGGCAATATCGAGCACGTTGGCCACGACCGTGGCGGAATCAATCGCGGGGCTGGTATTTGGCATCATCACCACGCCGGTGATACCACCGTTGATCGCCGCTTCAGTGCCGGATGCGATCGTTTCCTTTGCCTCGAAGCCGGGCTCGCGGAAATGCACGTGTGCGTCGAACATGCCGGGCGCCAACACGCGGCCGCGGGCGTCGATCACGCGCGCGCCATCGGGGGCCGTTAGACCTTGGCCGATCTGTTGGATTTTGCCGTCGGCGATGAGCACATCCGCTGCCGTGAGATCCGGAGAGTTTTCGGAGGCGATGCGGGCGTTGGTGATGAGGAGTGTCATGGGAGAGGAAGAATTAACCGCCAAGGCGCAAAGGCCGCCAAGGGACGCAAAGAAGAGTTTCCAGAAGGAGCGCCGGCTTTAGCCGGCATCTTGGTATTTTGTGTTTTTTGTGTTTGGAAGAAACTTAATCTACAAGACGCAAAGGCCACCGTGGAACGCTGAGGTCGGCTAAGAGATGATGGATTCTGGCTTCAGCCAGTAGAGCACGGCCATTCGGACGGCGATGCCGTTTTCGACTTGGTCGTTGATGAGGCAGCGTTCGTAGTCCATGACGGCGTCGCAGAGTTCGACGCCTCGGTTCACGGGACCGGGGTGCATGAGGTAGAGGCCGCGCTGGCGGATTTCTTCGAGGCGGGCGTCGTTGATGCCGTAGAGTTTGTGGTATTCGCGCAGGCTCGGGA
>CALPMD020000144.1 GCA_943324575.2 Akkermansia muciniphila | reverse complement strand
CGCCAGCACCGACAAATAGGGCGGCGTCGTCAGCGCCACGATCCGCTCCGGCCGCGGGTGCATCGTCATTAATTTCCATGCCACCCCGATGTAGTAGAATGTGTAATCTAGCAGTTTCCCAACAAACGTTGATCGCCCGAGTTTCGTCGACCCGATGCGGAGAATGCGGAGGTTTGGATTTTGAATGGGAGAAGAATCGGCCCGTCCATCCGGCCCCTGCAGATTTTCTGTTTCAGTTTTTAGAGTTTCCGCTTTCAGCTTTTGACCGCTCGCATACCCCCCTGCCGCGCACAGCACCGTCACGTCATGCCCATCCGCGACCAATCGCTCTGCCACCGCCTTCAGCATCACTCCCGTCGGAGCCGCATCCGGCGGATAGTATTGATTGAGAAAAACCAGATGCATGGAGATCAGAGACAGAGGGTAGGGGACGGGCCGATTCAAAAACGCTCCCACATCGCGTGATTAATCGCGGTTCAAATCTTCTTCCACACCTCGCCCGCCTTCACCATCGTGCCCGCCGGCACCACGGCACCAGGCCCCACGAATGCCTGCGCGGCGACCCAACAGCTGTCACCGATCTCGATCGGCTCCGTAATCAGATCAAAGCCCTCCTTCCGGAAATCGTGCGATCCCGTACACAGGAAAGCGCGCTGGGAAATACACACATTGCTGCCGATCCTCACCCGGGCCAGGGACAGGATCTGCACCTCGTCGCCGATCCACACCTGATCCCCGCATTCAAACCGCCACGGCAGCGTGATGTTCACCCGACTGCGGATCACCACCCCAGCCCCGATCTTCGCGCCGAAGATCCTCAACGCCGCCACTTTCAGCGCCGAAGGCACCGGCAACCAGGGCGCGAACAACAAGCTCCGCACCACCCACCACAGCGCTTCTTTCCAAGCGGGCGCGCCGCGGGTGAAAGGTGAGTTGTTGTATTTTGATAGATCGATCATGGGGCTGAGGTCATCGCTGTGTAAACTTGCTGCATTTCATGGGCGACTGAAGTCCAGGAAAAATCCCTCTGCATCCAGAGGCGGCCGCGCTGGCCCATCTTCTGGAGTTCCTCCACTGGACGCTTTGTGGCTTCTGCTAGAGCGGCGGAAATCCCATCCACCGAGACCGGGGTCCACCAGCCGCAATCTTCGGCATGAAGCTTCTCCCAGGGTGCGCCGTGGGTGGTCAGGACGGGCAGTCCGTGGGCCAGGGCCTCGGCGATGGCCATGCCGAAGTTTTCACTATGTGTCGGCAGAACAAACAGGCTGGCGTCATCAAATGCCTGGCTTTTGGCCAGGCCGTCCAAGGAATCCTCGAAGGACCATTCACCGGTCAAGCCGGCTCGGCCGACCAACGCCTCAATCTCGGCACGGTGTCCGGCTTCGTCGGGACCGACCACCCGCATCCGCCACCCGGCAGGCTTGGTCTTGGCCCACGCCTCCACGAGTAAAGGCAGGCCTTTCTTCGGATGTAAGCGGCCGAGAAATAAAGCGGTTTTGATTCCGGATTCCTTGGGTCGATCAAGCCTGGCAGGAGAAAGATCCACCCCGTTAGAGATCACTCGAACGGGAACCTTTAAACCCAAAGACCGAACTTGGTCGGCTTCGCTCGCGGCGGTGGCGTGGAGGATGGAGGCCGAACAGAGATCTCGTTGCTGATAGGCGTGCCAGGCCAGTCGTTTTTTCCAGCGCTTGTGGCGCAACGCCCAAGGTTCGAGCATTCCCCGGATGCTTACCACACGGGGAATGTCGTGTTTCCGTGCCAGACAGGCCAGCCGGTGATTGTGGGGCAGCCAGATCCCGTTGTCATGGATCAGGTCGGCGGTTCCAAATTGCGCCAAGGCTCCGGCGGCGTCGCCTGTCAGGCGTTTCACCCCGCTCGCCTTATCTAGAAATTCGGTGTCGGCGGCCGATTGGTCAGGTGCCCACACACCCACCTCGATTCCCAGTTCCGCCAAGGCCGTGGCCAGCCGCGATACCGAGCGGGCAGGCCCACCGTATGAAGGTTGAAAACTGGCTACCGATAGAAACACCCTCATGATTGGACGCGATGGTTCGGGCGATCCGCCAATTCCCGGTAAATGGCCTCATAAGCGGCAGCCACGGCAGCCGGCTGGAAGCGCCGCACGTTTTGAAATCCCCGCTCTACGAGAGACAGCCTCAAGCTGGAGTCCGCCATCACCCGCTCGACCGCCGCGCGGATCGACGCCACATCTTCCGGATCGACAAACAAAGCACCGTCTCCCGCAGCCTCTGGCATGGAGCTCCGCTGGCTCGTGATGACCGGCCGCCCGGTCGCCTGCGCTTCGAGAATCGGCAGCCCGAAGCCCTCGAACAATGAGGCGAATACCAGTGCATCACAGTGTTGATAGGCATGGAGCAGCTCATCGTCGCCCAAGCGCCCGAGGCATTTGTAATCCAGCCCGCAGGATTCCAGAAATGCACGCTGAAGATCATCGACGGGACCGACGATCCACAAGCGGCAGGCGAGCCCGCGCATGGCCTCGGCCACGCGTTGCAGGTTTTTATTCCAGCCGGTGCCAACCTGGAGAAACACCGGCAGCCCAGTGTCCCACTCCTTGGGTGTGGCAACAAATTCACTCCGCACGCAGTTCGGGATCACCCTCACCTTGTGGTGGAGATCCGGTGAAATCCAGCGGCACAAATCTTCCCTCGTCGCTTCGGAAATCGTCGTCACCAACGCGGCCCGCCGCACGGGCCATGCGAACCACAGGCATCGCACCACCTCCCGCCGCCAGCCTCGCAGCCGGTGCAGGATGGCGCAGTCGTGGATCGTCAGCACGAGCTGGTTTCCCGGCAGCGCCAGCGCGAGATAATGCACGTCCCCCGCAATGTGGCAGATCCGTCCGCGGCCCGCCCGCCATGCCGCCCACAGATTGCGCAGCCGCGGCAGCAGACCCCGGCTGGCAAACGGACTCACGTGCGTTTCCCATGAAATTTCCCTGCCTAAAGCTGCTCGAACCTGTTCGAACAAGCGTTCAATGCTCACTTGCGCCCCAGCGGGTCTGCGTTGGATAAACAATACCTCCAGACGTGGATCACTAAGCACGGAAGCTTTCGATAGGAAATTTCGAGGCATGAAATCGATGTCAATAGGCCCTACCCGGCAGTTGCCGACCGCCGGGCGGCCCGTGGCTCTTTGAGTTTTTTCAAGACCTTTGGTTTCCGCAGAGCGGATGGAAAAAACTTCGTGTCGATCAGCCAATACAGTCCGAATGCCACGATGGAACCCTTGGTTACCTGGTTGAGCACCGTCACGAATTCCGTTTCAGCCTTGATGGCTTGATAGAAAATCATCGGGACCCAGAACAGGAAGGTCGGATGAATCACCGAGTGCCGCAGGCAGAACGCATAGAAGCTGGCGAAGGCCAGGCCGAATCCCAGCATCAGCGCGATCCCACCTACCCGGCCGAAGTTCGCGTAAGCCTCGCCCAGCGGGCTGATCGCCATGGAGGTCGAGTCCGCCAGGTCCAGGCCGGTAAAGCGCCGGAAATTCGTCTGGCCCCCTGACTTGGCTTTGTTCCCCGCGAGGATCCGCGGCAGGAACGCCGCCGACACGGCATTCTCAAGGGTTTCCCCATTCGCATACGGCTCTTCATCGGGCACATGTCTCAGGACCGCTGAAATAATCCAGCCTTGGTTGAGGCGCGTGATTACATTGGCCATGATCTCATCGCGGGTCGCGGGCTCGTCGCTCGTCCAGAATTCCGCCGCCTGCTGGACCAGCGAGGCGTCTTGTCCGTTCCATACCTTGGCCCGGTAATCCTGTTTGACGGCCTGGATGGTAAAAAGGATCAGAGCGGCACCTAGCAGGAAACCCGCCTTAGGCAAGGGGTCACGCTTGCGCATCCCATACCAATAACAGAAGAGCAATCCCATCCACAGGATCAGGTCGTGGAACATTGCCGATTCCCCGGTGGTCTTGAAGAGGGGAACCAGGGAAATGACGACCCAGATCCAACGATGGGTGCTTCGTGAGAAAAGGAAATAGAGCGTCCCCACATAGCCGAGTTGAGAAAGCAGGTGCACGGCAAAGGCCAGCCCGCCCGGGACACTTGGTGCGGCAAGACGTCCTGCCAGAGCGATGCCGCTGAGAACCCAACCGATCGTCATGAATTGGTCGCGCCGCACAAATCTCAGGACCTCCCGCTGGCGCACCGAAGAACCCACCGCCAGCAGGCCGAACACATAGGCTGCGGCCCCCGGAAGCGCGTAGCTGAAATACGTGGCCTCATCGACATACATCGCATAACGGCCATCCAACAAGCTGCTACGAAAAGCCAGCAGGGGCCCCAGTGTCCATTGCAACACCCCCATCATGGCTGCCATCTGCATGAGCGGCAGGCCCTGATCGATCCGTTTCTGGAATTCATAAAGTACGATTCCTAGCAGGACGAGCACCGAGAGGACGTTTGAGAATACCTGCGTGCTGCCCGAGAAACCGACGATCGCGACGATAAGCAGCGACTTCACGCTGGCCCCGCGTTGCTCCAAGGCATGCCTGACCCGCCGCAAGATCGCTTGCGGGGTTCTCCTTGCGGCCTTCCGCTCGGGCGGACTCGAGCTTTGGGGATCCTGGTGGATTTCAGGAATCATGCGTGAATTCTGCAGTGCAGGGTTTGCAACAGG
>CALPMD020000143.1 GCA_943324575.2 Akkermansia muciniphila | reverse complement strand
TCTCGCGGCTTCTTGGTTTGAAGCCCATCTAACCCCCACCAACAAGGAAGGAAATTGAAGGTCATGAATGCTACAACCCTACCCCGTATGTTCACCAATCGTCAGGATGCTGGACGCCAGTTGGCGGAGTTGCTGACGAAGTTTTCCGATGAAGAAAATTTGACCCTCCTCGCCTTGCCGCGCGGCGGGGTGCCTGTCGCGGCTGAAATCGCTAAAACGCTCGAGAAGCCATTCGATGTGCTCATCGTTCGCAAGCTCGGTGTCCCCGGGCACGAGGAGGTGGCGATGGGGGCGATCGCCAGCGGTGGCGTCCAAGTGCTCAGCGACGACATGATCTCGATGCTGCGGCTGAGTCGGAAGGAGGTGGATTCGATCATCGAGCGAGAGACCTTGGAGCTTGAGCGCCGAGAAAAAATTTACCGCGGCAAGCGCGCCGCGCCCTCGATTTCCGGACAGACCGTGATCGTCATAGATGATGGCATCGCCACCGGTTCGACGATGTCGGCAGCAATTGAGCTTCTTCGTCACCAGCAGGCGCGGCGCATCATTGTTGCAGTGCCCGTTGCACCGCGTGAAACGGTGGATCGATTGCGCGAGGAGGCCGACGAGGTGGTAACTGTGATGGAGCCGGAGTCGTTTGTCTCCGTCGGCAAGTGGTATGACGATTTTTCCCAGACGACCGACGAGGAAGTCCGTGGCTTGCTTGAAGAGATTTACCCGGAAAAAGCCGCGAAACCCGCAGTCGCCGCGAGTTACGTGACGGCGAAGAATGCGCTGCACCGAGTCCGCGAGTACGCCCAGCCGCTCACGGGTACGGAAGAGGATTATGATGGCTTGCTCGAGATGATCGGGGATTCGAGCATCGTCCTGCTCGGCGAGGCGTCCCACGGGACTCACGAGTTCTACCGCCAACGCGCCGAGATCACCAAACGCCTCATCGTGGAAAAAGGATTCAATGCGGTGGCCGCCGAGGCGGATTGGCCGGATGCCTACCGGATCAACCGCTATGTGCGCGGCGAATCTTCGGACATCGACAGTGTCGAGGCACTCAGCGGCTTTGATCGCTTCCCGTCGTGGATGTGGCGCAATGCGGATGTATTGGATTTCATCGGTTGGCTGAAGGATCACAACGAACACGTCTATTCACTGGAGCATCAGGTCGGGTTTTATGGCTTGGATTTGTACAGTCTCCACAAATCGATGAATGAAGTAATCGCCTACCTCGAAAAACGCGACCCCGAGGAGGCCGCCAAGGCGAGGGCGCTCTATGGCTGTATGGACCGCTATGGCAAAGATCCGCAGAATTACGGCTTAATGGCGGGGTCGGGAGTCGCCGAAGGCTGTCGCGCGGAGGTGGTCCAACAATTGACCGATCTGCGTGCCAAGGAAATCGAGTATCTCGCCCGCAACGGCGCCGCGGCGGCAGATGAATTCTTTTTCGCCGAGCAAAACGCCCGCCTCGTCAAAAACGCTGAGCAATACTATCGGAAAATGTATCGCTCGGATGTTTCCTCATGGAATCTTCGCGATGAGCACATGACGGAAACCCTAGTGGAGTTGGTCGCCCATCTTCAATCGCAGCAAGGATCGGCTAAGGTCGTGGTGTGGGCGCACAATTCCCACCTCGGCGATGCACGTGCTACGCAAATGGGACAGCGAGGTGAACTTAATATTGGTCAGTTGGCGCGTAAGGCATTCCCGCAGCAATGTAAGCTGATCGGCTTCACCACCTACACGGGTACGGTGACAGCATCCTCCGGTTGGCATCTCCCAGCTGAGCGAAAACAAGTACGCCCCGGGTTGGAGGGGAGCTACGAGCATCTCTTCCACCAAGTGGGAATTCCCAATTTTTGGATCGATCTGACCCAGGACAATCCGGCCGTGGATGCATTGAAGGAGCCACGCCTCGAGCGCGCGATCGGTGTGGTTTATCTGCCTGAAACCGAGCGTCGCAGTCATTATTTTGAAGCGCATCTCGCCCGCCAGTTCGACGCTGTGCTTCATTTTGACATGACCCGTGCGGTTGAGCCTCTGGAAAGGTCCTCCGTCTGGAGTAAGGACGAGGCCCCTGAGACCTTCCCCGTCGGGTTGTGAGCGGTCATAGAATTCACACCGCGAGAGCGGACGAGTCGTTCTCGTCCGCTCCCCATGGGGTTATCCGAAAAACGGGTCGATTTCGTCTTGCGTGGCTAGGAATGGGGGCGATAGTAGAGCGAGATGACGCAACCATTTTGGATACATCCCCTTACGACCTTTGTGGTAGGATTGATCGTTGCTCTTGGCGGACTCTTCTTCTGGTTGAGCTCCAGCAGTCGGCCCAATCAGTCTGCCGAAGCGGTTGCGGCCTATCAGGCTCGCTTGCAAAAAGTGGTGCCAAGTGGCTTGGAGCCGGGAAGCCCGAGTGAAAAGGCGGCTCTTTTGCGTCTCAAAAACTTTCTGCAGGGGATTGGCGACGTGAAGTTCGTCCGTGAAAACACCCTTAAGGTTTATGCGGCTGATGCGCAACTCGATGACACACTGGTCCTTCACCATGGAGCGGCCCAGATTGAGGCTTATTTTGCGAAAACCAGTGAGACGATGACGAGTTACCACCTCACGGTGGATGACGTAGCCCGTTCCGGCAATGACTACTACTTGCGCTGGACGATGGTGTTCTCAGCGCCGTTACTGAGCGGAGGCAAGCCAGTGCATTCGGTGGGGATGAGTCAGATTCGCTTCAATCGCGAGGGTGAAGTTGAGTTTCACCAGGATTTCTGGGACTCGGGCAAAAATTTCTTTGGCCATCTACCTCTGCTGGGTGGTGGGATTGAAGTGGTACGCAAGCAGTTGCAATCAAACTGAACGAAACGATTGAATGAAAGAAATCGGTCCGACTTCAGCACCTGCGGCACAGGGTCTTTGGAGCACCTTTGTGCTGACTATTTGCCAGTGGCTTGATTCGGACTACAACCGTGAAGGCTTGCCAGATCGCTCAGAACTGCCGGAAAAAGTTAATTGGCAACGGACTTTGCCGTTCATCTTTTTGCATTTGGGGTGCTTGGCGGTTTTTTGGGTGGGATTCAGTCCGGTGGCTGTTGCAGCAGCCGTGTTGCTTTACCTGATCAGAATGTTTGCGATCACGGGATTCTACCATCGGTATTTTTCCCACAAAACATTTAAGACATCGCGCTTGATGCAGTTTTTATTCGCGGTACTGGGAAACAGTTCGATGCAGCGCGGCCCTTTGTGGTGGGCCGCTACGCATCGTCACCACCACAAGCATTCGGATCATGAGGAAGATGTTCATTCGCCGGTGATCAGCGGTTTTCTTTGGTCACACATCGGCTGGTTGACCTCGATGAAAAATTTCCCAACCAACTACAAGGCCATCCCTGACCTCAGTCGCTATCCAGAGTTGGTCTTCCTCAACCGCTACGATCAGACGGTGCCGTTGGTGTACGGCTTGTTGATGCTGGCGATCGGTTGGGCGCTGGAAATCTTTGTGCCGGCAGCGGGAGTCACGGTCGGTCAGTTTTTCATTTGGACCTTTTTTGTGAGTACCACCGTGCTGCTTCACGGTACACTTTTCATCAACTCGCTGGCTCATGTTTGGGGGCGTCGCCGTTATGAAACAGACGACGATAGTCGTAACAGTTGGTTGCTGACACTTATCACGCTCGGTGAGGGATGGCACAACAATCATCACCGCTATCCGCATTCGGTCAGGCAGGGGTTCCGTTGGTGGGAATTAGATTTCACTTACTACACCTTGAAGGCGCTCTCGTGGACGGGCTTAATCTGGGACCTTCGACCTGTACCGAAATCCGTGCTGGAAGATCGTCCGGTCGCTTTCTCAGCACCGAAGCATAGCTTATGAGCCGACAACGCGTAGCCATCATCGGATCCGGGATTTCGGGGCTTGCCTGTGCCCATTTTTTGAGCCGTGAGTATGAGGTGACGGTCTTTGAAAAAGACGACCGCATAGGCGGACATTCCAACACCGTGATGGTCGACGAGGGGTTAAGCCAAATTCCGGTGGACACGGGATTCATGGTTTACAACGAGGTGACCTATCCGTTGCTCACGCGCTTGTTCCGCGAGTTGGATGTCGCCACGAAAGCGACCTCGATGTCTTTCAGTGTGCAACACCTCGGTGAAGGGGTTGAGTTTAACGGGGGGAGTCTCAATCTATTGTTTGGCCAGCGCCGGAATCTGCTAAACCTCCGCTTCTGGCGGATGCTCACCCAGATCAACCGCTTTAACGGGGAAACCGTCAAAGAGCTGACAAGTCCCGAATATGGCGACATGTCGTTGCGGGATTACGTGAAGACCCGTGGCTACGGCGATGACTTTCTCCGCTGGTATCTCTCGCCGATGGCGGCGGCCGTTTGGTCGAGTCCGCCGGATCGAATTGAAGAGTTCCCCGCGCGGACCTTGATGCGATTTTGGCACAATCATGGATTCCTCGGCTTGGACACCCAGCATCCATGGCGCACGGTTTCGGGAGGTTCGCGTCGCTATGTAGAGAAATTGATTCAACCGCTCGAGTCGCGAATTCACTGCGGAGCGGGTGTTCGGGCGGTGAATCAAATCGCCGATGGTGGGCGCGTGACACTTCATGATGGAACTTCGCAGGAATTCGACCGCGTGGTCATTGCCGCACACGGCGATCAGGCGCTGCGATTGCTCTCCGATCCTACGGTGCAGGAAC
>CALPMD020000142.1 GCA_943324575.2 Akkermansia muciniphila | reverse complement strand
TCATTTACTGGGGGGGCTGCGGGGTTTCAACCCATGGACCCTACTTCGGAGTACGCCCTGAAGCAAGGCGGCAGCCATGTTTTTAGGCACCGATAAATGATGTTCGTGAGTAGGATGCATTTCAGGGTTTCCGCAGCCCGATGTCTATGCGTTGACAATGAAACAAGCGATGTGCTTTCCATTGGCGGCCCACGACCATGGGTGCTCCGGTGTTCACGGCTCCTCGGGAGCCTGCAGCCCCCGATCTATCGGTGGGATGGGTACGACGCGCACACGCACCAACTGCCCCTGCTCGCTGCTATAAGCGTGTCCGTTACAAAATGGGGTTCATCACCCAAAATCTGAGAGCTTAAGCTGTCAAGGTGAGGGGGAGTTACTTTTTGCGTCTAACAGGCCAAAAAAACACAAAAAAGCCGCCAGCGGGGTGAACGCTGACGGCTTTGGAGCTGAAATGTCAGGGGCTTATTGCCCAGCCACTTCAACAACAGCTTCAGAAGCCTTCGCTTCTTCAGCAGGTGCTTCTTCAGCAACGGCAGCGCTGTCGACCCACTCGATGATGGCCATCGGTGCGGAGTCGCTCATGCGGGCGCCGAGCTTGGTGATCCGGCAGTAACCGCCTTGACGATTCTTCGAAGCAGGTGCTGTTTCGGAGAAAAGTTTAGTGACGATATCCTTATGATGAAGGAAAGCGATGGCCAGACGGCGGGAATGAAGATCGTCGCGCTTGGCGAGGGTGATCAACTTTTCCGCGACTGGACGAAGCGCTTTGGCCTTGCCGAGGGTGGTTTTAATGCGGCCGTGCTCGATCAGGCTGCATGCCAAGTTGGCAAGGAGGGCCTTGCGGTGCGAGGCGTTGCGTTTGAGCTTAACTGTTTTGCTGCGATGTCTCATCGGTTGCTTCCGTTTCTAGATTTTTAAGGTTAGTCGTCGAGGTTTTGAGCGATCAGGTCAGCGAGTCCGACTGGTGCTTCGTCTTCCACACCGAGGCGTGGACCACGGGAGGCAGCTGCAGGACCGGACAGCAAACCAGGCTCGAAGGTCATGCCAAGGCCGAGGCCGAGCTCGACGAGCTTGTCCTTGATCTCGTTGAGGGACTTCTTGCCGAAGTTGCGATACTTGAGCATTTCTGCTTCGGACTTCATGGCGAGCTGGCCGACCGAAGTGATGTTCGCATTGTTGAGGCAGTTGGCGGCACGAACCGAGAGTTCGATTTCGTTGACCGACATGCCGAGAAGCTTCTTGAGAGCAGCGTTTTCTTCGCTCGACTCGGCCGGTGCTTCTTCGAAGTCGACGGCGTTTTCGTCATAGTTAACGAAGACGTCGAGGTGCTTGCGAAGGATCGCGGAGGCTTGCAGCACGGCGTCTTGTGGCGTGATGCGGCCGTCGGTCCAGACGTCGAGGATGAGCTTGTCGTAATCGGTCATCTGACCGACCCGGGTTGTTTCGACCGAGTACTTGACGCGGGTGACCGGCGAGAAGATCGAATCGATAGCGATAACGCCGATCGGTTGGTCCTTACGCTTGTTTTCGTCGCCGGTGGAGAAACCACGGCCGACGCGCACTTCAAATTCGCAGTCGAACTTCACCTTCTTGTCGAGGGTGCAGATGACTTGGTCCTTGTTGACCACGTCGTAGATGTGGTCTGCCAGAATGTCGCCAGCGGTGACGACACCTTCTTTTTCCAGCTTGATGGTGAGGATACGCGGATCCTTTTCATTGTGGCTGAACTTCACTTTCTTGAGGTTGAGCACGATGTCTGTCACGTCTTCCACCACGCCCGGCAGGCTGGAGAATTCGTGCTGTACACCTGCGATGCGGACCGAAGTGATGGAAGCGCCTTCCAAAGAGGAAAGAAGAACGCGGCGAAGGGAGTTGCCGACGGTGTGGCCGTATCCACGCTCGAATGGCTCGGCGGTGAATTGGGCGTAGGTATCGGTGGCGGTATCCTCATTGCGAATGAGGCGGTTCGGGAGCTCGAAACGAGCGAGTTTGACTGCTGACATGTGGTGTTGTGGTTGCCGGGTTACCCTCTTGCGAGCGCGAGGCTTCGGTGAAGAAGACACTCAGAGGACCGACGGCGTTGTGCGATTGCCCGCGGGGGCGTGACTAAATGACGATGAGAGGCCGCTTGCAAAGCATTTTTTCCTGAATTTTTCACCACCAATCCTCAATTCGCGCGGCGACGACAAAAAATACCACTCGAAATCCTAGCAGAATGTGGCACATTAGTCTTCTTACTCCCTGAAACCCATGAAATCGAAACGCAATCTCACCCGGTTCACCTACGAAAATGCGGCATTTGAAGGATGGCGGCTCTGTATCAGCAGGGCAGGCAGCACGTTCACCAAATATTTCCCTGATAAGAAGTTTGGTAACAGCAAAAAATCTCTCGAAGCGGCAGAGAAGGTGCTCCTAGAGCTCAAACCCATGCTCGAATCCGCCAAGCGCGTGGACGGCAAATTGAGCCCCACCACCGTCAAGAAGGCCGAAAAACTGCTGGAAGAAGTGAAGTAATTCCCCAGCTCCAGCGCTCAGGTGTTGCGCGAATCCATTCGCGCGACACACTCGCTGCATGCCGGACGTGAAAGCTTCAGTCATCCATTGGTTTCGCCGTGATCTGCGCATCGCCGACAACACGGCGCTGTACCATGCGGCGAACTGCGGACTGCCCGTGGTTCCTGTTTACATTCTGAGCGAGTGGAAAGTCAGCCACTCGTGGACGGGGCCCCATCGCCAGCATTTTTTATGCGGCTCGCTCGAGTCTTTGGCAAAAAATCTGGAGACGCTCGATGGCCGATTGATCATTCGCCAAGGACGAGCGGTTGCCGAGCTGCGCACCTTAATTTTGGAGAGTCAGGCCATCGCGATTCACTTTAACGCCGACCCAGATCCTTTCGGAAAAGCGATGGAAAAAGCAGTTCGCGAGCTCTGCACCGAGCTTGGGGTCGAATGCTGCGCCCATGCGGACGCCACTCTTCACGGCGCAGATGAAGTACTGACCCAAAGCCAACTCCCCTACCGGGTTTACACGCCGTATAGCCGAAATGGGCTCGGGCTGTCCAAGCCAATACCGCTGGCTAAACCCCTACCGCTGCGAACGCCTGCCCAGATCACGTCTCTGCCATTGCCGACCGTCAAGGTCTGGGGCCTTGAGGCACCTGGTGGCCAAATCGTCGAACCCGGCGAGCGGGCGGCCCGCGTTCGACTGAAACACGCAACGGCAGAAAAAATCCAACACTACGCGGACAGGCGCGACTTTCCGGCTGCGTCCGCCACCTCACGGATTTCCCAAGACCTGCGCCATGGTCTTGTCTCGATTCGCACCGTTTACGCCGAAACGATGGCGGCTCGCGCCGCGGCTTCGGCCAGCGGCCGAGCGGGGATCGACATTTTCATCAAGGAACTGGCATGGAGAGAATTCTACTTCGCGATCCTCCACCATTTTCCCAACGTCCTCGACGAGGAATTCAACGCCGACTGGCGCGGCCTGCCGTGGGAGGAACCAAACGAACTCTTTGAGGCATGGAAACAAGGGCGCACGGGATTCCCGATCATCGATGCGGGCATGCGCGAACTTGCGGTCACCGGCTTCATGCACAATCGGGTCCGGATGATCACCGCGATGTTTCTGACCAAGGATCTGCACATCGACTGGAAACAGGGCGAGTCATGGTTCATGCAGCAGCTCGTCGATGGCGAGATCGCCTCAAACAACGGCGGTTGGCAATGGTCAGCTGGCACGGGGGCCGACGCCGCGCCCTACTTCCGCATCCAAAACCCTTGGTCCCAAACCGCCCGCTACGATCCCGAGGGGCTCTACATCAAACGCTGGGTGCCGGAACTCGCCAAGACCCACCCCTCGCGCTTCCTCGAAGCCCCGAAGGACGGCCTCCCGATCGCCGCCGATTATCCCCTCCCCTGTGTCGACCACAAAACGGAGCGCGAGCGCACCTTGGCCATCTTCAAGCGCCATCGAGAAAACGCCCGCTGATTCCTTCCAGAGCCTTATTTCATTAGGCGCTCGACCAGCTCTTTCAACTCTTCCGCTGGAATGGCGTAACTTACCGCACGGTTAGCCCGCGCAATGTTCATGCCGATGCATCGGCCGTCAAGGTCCAGCAGTGGCCCTCCCACCACCGAACGCCCGCCAAGGATATCGTGCTGCAGCACCCGCGGAAATCCACTGCGCCGTGGGGAAAAATCACCGCTCATCTGATCGTTGCGGTCGTCCGGATCTGCGAACAGTTCGGCGCGGGCCGACAAGCGTACCTCTGCAGTCATTTCCCCACCTTTGCGGCGAAAGCTCAGCTTCACGATGCTTCCCGCCTTGTTCTTCAGGAGTGCCGTGCTGATCTCCTCGGGCTTGCTCACCCGCTTACCGTCGATGGCTGAAATCACGTCGCCCGGTTGCAAGCCCGCCTCATTAGCACCGCCCTTGTCGTTGACCTCAGCCACTTCCAGCGACTTCGATTTGGCATTTAAAACCACCCCCAGCGCAGCACCTCCGGCCGCGGGAATCTCGTGGATCTTCGCGCTGATAATCCCAGCCAACAGACGCCGCGTTGTGCGCGTCGTCGCGCCATTGGCCACCACCCATGTTCCCTGCGGCACCGCGCTGGTCGGCGCATAGACCACGGGCTGCAACCCGCTGGCCTCGATCTTTAAGATCACCACATCCCACGTCGCATCCAC
>CALPMD020000141.1 GCA_943324575.2 Akkermansia muciniphila | reverse complement strand
GATAGCTGATGTTGCGGGTGAAATTTTTGATCGATTGACGAACCGGTGCGGGGGTGATGGTTCGATAGACTCTTCCCGTCGGCTGGATGACA
Organism: Akkermansia muciniphila; assembly: GCA_943324575.2. GTDB lineage: Bacteria > Verrucomicrobiota > Verrucomicrobiia > Verrucomicrobiales > Akkermansiaceae > Luteolibacter > Luteolibacter muciniphilus_E. The sequence goes on along the minus strand of CALPMD020000141.1, from coordinate 4,606 downwards.
TCTAAAAGAATTTCACGGTTCAGTGCCCATATTCCGCGGTTCACTGGCTCAAACGGATCGGCCATGAATTCCGGAAACACAGCCTGTGAAGGCTGATCCTTGGCTGCCGTCGGCAAGTTGCTGGCAACTAGGCTCGCCGCCATGGCGAACAGGCGCATCCATACTGATCGGCGCATTAGGGGTGAAATAAAGTTAGAAGGCAAAGTCGTCATGTGCGCAACATGACAAGGTTTCAAGTAGATGCAATACTCGATGTAAATTCGGTGATTGGGCGATCTGAAAACCACGCGTCGCCCTAACTTTAATCTTTCGCATGCTACAGGAAGCGTCTCGACGGAATGCTCGCCACTACGCCTAGAGCGGGATGGCGATTTGCTTCATTTTTATTTTGACCATTAGTGGTATTTAGCGGCGAGAGTACGGCCTTTTTGGGCGCTCTGTATGGCGAGGTCGATGATGTGGACGGGGCGGCGAGACCATTCTGGAGTAATGATCAGCTTAGTACCCTCGGTGATGTGGTCGGCGATGTTTTGGTAGAAGCGGTGCCACTCGTTGGGGCGATGTCTTCCTTCCTTAACAGTGAGGGACTGGCCGTTGCGCGAACGCAATTCGTAGCCGCTGTTATAGCCACGGGTGTCGGTGATATAGCTGCCTTCAGTACCGGTGATCTCAAGCGTTCCTGGCTTCAAGTTAGAATCCAAGGAACTGATGGTGAGTTGCATCCAAACTCCGTTGCGAAAACGGATCGTGGTGCTTGCCTCGTCTTCGTTCGTGTCGTTTTTCCAATCTGTCCGCGGTGCCCAGTAGCCAGTCTTAGCGAAGCCTGAAACCTCGACCACCTCGGAGTCGATGAGTTGCAGTCCGTAATCCAGCAAGTGCGCACCCCAGTCATAAAGAATGCCGCCAGAGATGCTACGGCTGCTACGCCACCAACTGCTGGGCTTGGAGCGGCCTCCCATGCGGGCTTCGACGCGCACGATCTCGCCAATGGCCTTCTGGTTCCGGATAATGTCGATGGCGGTGAGAATGCAGCCGTCCCAGTGGCGGTTGTGGTAGGTCGATAGAACCACTCCGGATTGTTTCGCGGCATCGATCATCGCGTCACACTCGGCCGTGGTAAGGGCCAGCGGTTTTTCACAAACGACATGTCGGCCAGCCTCTAGGCATTGCAGCGCGAGCTTCGCATGGGTTTTGTGCGGCGTGATGATGGTCACAAGGTTCACATTCGACTCGCGGAGCATCTCCGTGACGTTGGGGTAAGTCTGAACATCAGGGAAATCGGTTATGGCGGCCTTGAGGCGCTCTGGGTCGATTTCACACACTGCCGCTGGCGTCATGCCGGCCAGCTGCATTTCCCTAAGGTGGTTGCGTCCCATGTTGAAGGCCGCGCCGTAGCCGATGACTCCGGTTCGGATGTCGGCAGGGAGGCACGTTTTTTTCATTTTTAAGAAAATAACACATGCAGGGGTGCACCTTCCAGCACCAAGCAAATCCATTTTCAAAAAAAACGTGTCAGCGGGTTCAGCCGCAGACTCGGCGCTAGCTAGAGCATCGCGCGGAAGCGAGGGAGGATTTTTTGATAGAGTGAGTTTTTACCGCCGCGGGCCAATTGGGAGGCGACTAGCGCGGCAGCGGAGGTGGGATCAATGGGGGAAAGCGATGTGGTTTTGTAAGTGGCGGTCTCGATCTGCCGTTCGACGTGTAATGCGGCCGATTTTTGGGTGATTTGGACCTTTGTGTTTCCTGCACGGAGGATCACGGCAGATAGGGGAGGTCCCGTGGCGTCGGCACGCAGGTGGACGACGATGGGGTGGCCGTCGACGGATTGGTAAGCAATTTGATCGATTGAGGGATGGTCTTGCCAGTCCGCCTGAACGGCGAGCCAAGCAAGGACTTGGAGTGCGCTGTTGCGGTGGTCCGGGTGGTATACGATCTCGACCTGTTCGATCATCGGCAGGGCTTGCTGCGCGGTGGGATCATCAAACAAGCTGGCAATACCCACGCGGAACTGCCACGAGCGGGTCCATGCGTGGTCTTGCAGCACGAGCTCCGGGTTGCTCTGGGAGGCTTCTTCGATCCTCGCGAAAGAGGTCGCAGGATCGGCCCATGAAGAGCTGTCGATGATCAGACGATCCATCACGCTGACGAGGCGTTCAGTTAGAATGTCGGACAGTTCACCCTGCCACCAAAAGACCAGTGGCAGGTCGGAATTAAGATGGGAGAATACGGTGTTGCGGAAGCGGCCGGTCATGCGCCCAGTTAGGAAAAAAGCAATTTGCTCACAACAGATGGATTTACGGCCATCGGCCAAGTGGCAGTGGGCGGTAATCCATGCGCGCAGGCTGGGCTCCGGTTCGTCGCGGTCGATGGCGACGAGGATCGCACGGCAGGCGTGTTCGCGGGTCAGCTCACGGACAATTTTCGAGTTCTCGATCAGTGCTTCGGGGCGCTCTGAATAAACCACAAGGTTCATCAGTGAGGCATTGGTCCGTGCCTGGTCCTGTTCCCAGAGCTTGCGAAGTTCATGGTCGATGGCAGAGATCGGGACTTCGATACCTAGGTCGGGACAAACTTCGGGAAGGGCGTTTAGCAAGGTGCTCATGTCGGCGTTGGATCCAGGTGCTTGAGGAGTTGATCCAGCGCGCTGGACAAAATCATTCTTGGAGGAGTTGGTCGGCAATCAGTTGTGTTTTGACCTCTTCAAAGGCCAGTTGCTCGGCTTGGCGGCGTTCGGCAATGGCCCTGAGTCCTTCGACGTGCTTTTTCAGTTCTTCGTATTCCTCGATGGGAAGTACAACTGAAATTTTTTTGCCATTTTGGTCTGTAAGGTATTGAGGATTCATCCTAGCAGAGTAGCTGAAAATTCAGCGCCCTGCAAGTCGTCAGAATCAAAGCCTGCGCCAAGAGTTGCCGTCCCGGTGAAGCAATTCATCCGCCTCCTTGGGCCCCCAAGAGCCAGCGACAAATTCTGCCATCGGTGGCGGCGTGCTGGACTCGTGCCAAGCCCGTTCGATGTGGTCGATGAATTTCCATGCTTCCTCCACCTCGTCGCGGCGGGCGAAAAGAGTGGCATCGCCAGCGATGGCATCGAGCAGCAGTCGCTCGTAGGCTTCGGGGCTACCTTTGCCGAAGCTGGTTGCATAGTGGAAATCCATTTTGACCGGCTCGAGTCGCAGACTGGTGCCAGGAATCTTTGAAACCATGCGCAGGGAAATACCCTCGTCTGGTTGAATGCGGATCACCAAAACATTGCCACCGGGGACGCCGCCGGTCAGCGCGTTGAAGAGCACGCAGGGAGCGTCCTTGAAATGGACTGAAATCTCAGTGGATTTTTTCGGCAGGCGCTTGCCCATGCGGATGTAGAAGGGCACGCCGCTCCAGCGCCAGGTGTCGATCAGCAGACGCACTGCCACGTAGGCCTCGGTCTCGGATTCGGGACTGACGCGATCTTCCTCTCGATAACCGGGGACAGGGTTACCGTCAACATGGCCGGCCGTATATTGGGCGCGGACGACATTTTGAGCGACTTTATCCGCGGTGTCCCATTGACGCAGCGAGCGGAGGACTTTGACTTTTTCGTCGCGTACGCCATCTGCCGACAGGTCCGTGGGAGGTTCCATGGCGACGAGGCTGAGGAGCTGGAGCAAGTGGTTTTGCACCATGTCGCGCAACGCACCGGACTTTTCATAATAGCCGCCGCGGCCACCTTCCATGCCCAGGTTTTCGGCGCAGGTGATCTGGATGTGGCTGATGTGAGTGCTGTTCCAGAGTGGCTCAAAGATCGAGTTGGCAAAGCGCAGCACCATCAGATTCTGCGCGGTTTCCTTACCGAGGTAGTGATCGATGCGGTAGGTGTCGCTCTCGTGGAAGGTGTCGTTGACGACTTGGTTAAGATGCTTGGCGGTCGCTAGGTTGGTGCCAAAAGGTTTTTCCACGATGACGCGAGACCAGCAGCCAAGCTTGGCTTCATTGAGTCCGGCGTTTTTCAGTTGAATGAGGATTTCGTCGAAAAACTCGGGGGCCGAGGCGATGTAGAACAAGCGGTTGCCCTTACAGCCGTGTTCGGCATCGATGGCATCGAGCTTGTGGGCAAGCTGGCGGTAGCCCTCGGCATCACTAAACTCAGAGGTGTGATAGGTGACGGAGTTGATGAAATTGTCCCAGATCTCGTCGTCGTGGCCAGTACGCGACACCTTGCGATTGAGTACAGCGAGTCCGCTGCGGAATTCCTCATCCGTCTTTTCGCGGCGGGCGAAGCCGATGATTTTCACGCCTGTGGGCAATTCACCTCCCACCGCTAGATTGTAGAGGGCTGGAATCAACTTGCGGTGGGTAAGATCGCCAGTGGCTCCAAAGATAACAATGCTGCAAGGCTCGGCGCGCGAGCGCGAAACGAGGTCTTCGCGAAAAGGATTCATGGAAGAAATGCGGAATGGGAAGATTAGAAAGCGGAGTGGTTTTATGCACTCCGCATTTCCCTGTTACCAAGGCAGCGGGAAGGCGCGGTTGAAGGCGAAAACCCTCTCGCGGATCGCGTGAAGCTTTTCGAGATTGGTGTGATTCGACAAGGCTTCGTGGATGAAATCGGCGACCTGTTCGACATGGG
>CALPMD020000140.1 GCA_943324575.2 Akkermansia muciniphila | reverse complement strand
CGGCTCGAAGAGCTCGTTTCCCTAGGCGGCTCACGCAACTCGATCACGGCGCTGGTCGCCGTGCGCTCCGAAATCGCGGCGCTGCACCAGACCGCACTGGATTCCGCGTTGAATGAAGGCCACGGCGAGTGCTGGCTCAAGCGTCCGGAGATGGCGGAAATGGTTTTGGGAGCGCTGAAATTCTTTGAGGGTGACCGCTACACGCTCCATGCGTGGTCGGTGATGCCGAATCATGTGCATGCGGTTCTCCAGCCGCACGACGGACAGAAGCTGGAAAAAATCCTCCAAGCGTGGAAATCATTCACTTCGAAAAAAGCCAACGAGATGCTTCAGCGGAGCGGGACGTTTTGGCAGGAGGAATACTACGATCACGTCGTTCGGGATGGGGAGGATTTCCGCAATCAGATCCACTATGTGTTGGAGAATCCTCGGAAGGGGAAGGCTTCTGGGGAATGGACGGGGTCGCGGTATGGGCGCACTTGGGAGGAGGCGCTTGGGGCGGGACGCCCCAGCAACGGTCTGGAGCGGGACGCTCCAGCTACTTATGATCCATTTTCCTACGAAAGACGGAAAAGCTCGGTGCTCAGCGTGATGGGTCACGAGCTGGGCGGGGATAGAACGGTGCGCGTTTTTACCACCCAAGAGCGGTGGAATGCGCTGGCTCACAAAATCGCGGGCATGGGCGACTTCAAGCCCGAGATCATTTTGGAAAAATCCGGCGTCATGGAGATCGACCCACGCGATGAATCGGCGATTGCGGCGCTGCAGCGCGAAAGCGAGCCCCGCCTGATCACTGTCGCGGACGGCTTGGACCTGAAAGTCATCCACGCCTTTCGCGAGCTCGCCTTTCGCGCCGATCCGCGGCACCCGATCTTGCTCAAGGACACGCTGCACCCGCCGACGGGCGAGACCCGATTCATCGACGCCCTGCTGCCGGCGGCCCAAAACATTGGCTCGCTGCTGTGCGATGGGATCGGCGATGCGATCCTGATCCGCGGCGAAACCGCGCCCGGGCAATCGCTGCGCTTGGCCTATAATATACTGCAAGCAGCCGGCACCCGCATTTTCAAGACCGACTACGTCGCCTGCCCCAGCTGCGGGCGCACGCTTTTCAACCTTCAGCAGACGACCCAGAAGATCCGCGCGGCGACGGGCCACCTCAAAGGCGTGCGGATCGCCGTGATGGGCTGCATCGTCAACGGTCCCGGGGAAATGGCGGACGCCGACTTTGGCTACGTCGGTGGCGCACCGAATAAAATCAACCTCTACGTCGGCAAGACCGCCGTGAAATTCAACATTCCAGAGGCCGAAGCGGTCGAGCGCTTGACCGATCTGATTCGCGAGCATGGAAAATGGGTGGACGCGCCCCCCCCAGTTGCGGTATAAGCACCACTCCATGGCTGGTACTGACACACTCATCCGCACCGAAGAGGAGACCTCCCTCGACACCCCGTGGAATGTCGTCGTCCACGACGATCCCATCAACTTGATGGGCTACGTCACCTTGGTGCTCATGAAAATCTTCGGTTATGACAAAAAGAAAGCGTCGGTCTTGATGATGCAAGTTCACCGGCAGGGGCGCTCGATTGTTTGGTCCGGAGAGCGCGAAAAGGCCGAGTTCTACGCGCAACAGCTGCAATCGCACCAGCTCAAAACCTCACTGGAAAAAGCCTCATGAAAGCGATTCCCACGCTCGAAGGCGGTCTGCGTCTGGATGCCGAAAATTTCAACGATTGGGGAATGCTGCGGTCCGTCATTGGTGACGCTGGTGGCAGCGCGGTGGATCTCGCCAGTCGCCTCGGCAGACTCATCAGCCAAGAGGCGGGTGCCGCGGATTGGGAAGAATACGTCGTTCCCGATCTGCGGGAGGGATTCCAGGACGAACTGGCCCAGGTGGGCGCCTCGATCGAATCCGCGATTGTTAACGCCGACGCCGGTGCAGGCCCGATTTGGATCACTCGCGAAGACGTCTTCCCGTGGTACAGCGCGCTCAATCAAGCGCGCCTTGCCATCGAAGAGCAGTATCACTTCGGCGCCAGCGAGACCCTGAGCCTGAACGAACCCGACACGGTCAGGCAGGCGGCGTTTCAGCGGTCCAAGTTCTACGCCGCCATCCAAAGCCTGTTGCTCGAACACGTGATGCGCTAAACCGGCGGGCGCACCGGCTTGCACTATACGCTTCCGTTTCGAGGGCCCGTCTCTATCATCTGCGGCCATGGCTCTTTGTCGCTGTTTCTGGATCATTGCTGGCGCGTTGCTGGCCGTAGCGCTGGGCGGATGCCGAGGCAAAGCGAGCGCCCCAGACAAGGCGGGCGTGTTGCGGGTCGGCATGGATCTGAGCTACCCGCCATTTGAAATGCAGAACCCGGCGGGACAGCCCGACGGGGTGAGCGTGAAACTGGCCGAAGCGCTGGCCGCAAAGCTCGGGCGCCCGCTGCAGATTGTGCCGATGGATTTTTCCGGCCTGATCCCCGCGCTCAAGACCGGCAACATCGACTTGATCCTCTCCTCGATGACCGCCACCGACGAACGCCGCCAGTCGATCGACTTTTCCAAGCCATATGCCTTTCCGGGTCTCGCCCTGCTGGTTGGCAAGGACTCGGACATTCAAAGCATCGATGATTTGAAAAAGCCCGGTCGCACCCTCAGCGCCAAGGCCGGCACCACGGGGGAAACCTGGGCGATCCACCACTTGCCTGACGCCAAACGGGTCGTCTTCGAGAGCCAGACCGCCTGCGTGCTCGAAGTCGCCCAAGGTCGCGCCGATGCCTTCATCTACGACCAACTCAGTATTTACCAATACGCCAAGGAAAACCCCACGACCACCCGCGGGTTATTGAAACCCTTCGTCGAGGAGTCATGGGCGATCGGCGTCGCCAAGGGACAGGATGGCTTGCGTGACCAAGTCAACGGATTCTTGGATGGCTTTCGGGCGCAGGATGGCTTTGCCAAGCTCGGCGCCCGCTACTTGAAAGACGAGATGAAGTTCCTCGAAGCCGAAGGCATTCCGTTCATTTTGAGATAAGGACCACTTACCGCGCCAATGAACCGTCGCCAACAGATCGCCAACGTCCTGATCGCCATCTCGCTGGCGGCGCTGGTTGGCTGGCTCTGCACCACGGTTTTCGCGCTGTTGGGCAAGCAGACCGATTGGTCAAAGGCGTGGGAATACCGCGAAACCCTGTGGCGCGGCTGGTGGGTGACCTTGGGGATTTCCTGTGCCGCGCTGGTGGGCAGCCTGTTTTTCGGGCTGCTTTTCCTATTTGGCCAGCGGTCGTCGTTGGTGGTCGTGCGCTGGACCTGCCGGGCCTTTCTCGAATTCGTCAGAGACACCCCGTTGCTGGTGCATTTGTTGTTCGGGTACTTCGTGATCTTTGCGCCGCTGATCTCGCGACCACTCAGCGAGCAGGGCTTCGACGACAAATGGATCATCGGCGTGTTGCTGTTATCTGTTTTTGAAGGGGCCTATCTCGGCGAAATCCTGCGCGGCGGGGTGGAAAGCATCCCGCGAACCCAGTGGGAATCTGCGCGGGCGGTGGGGTTCAGCCCGTTCCAAGTTTATCGCTACGTCATTTTCCCACAGGCCTTGCGCCGGGTGTTGCCGGCGATGGCGGGCCTGTTTGTCTCGCTGATCAAGGATTCCTCGCTGCTCAATGTCATCGGCGTGGCAGAGTATTTTTACAACACCCGCAATTTCATTTCCCGTTCCTACGCCGGCTTGGAAGCCTACATCCCCTTGGCCCTGGGTTATCTGATTCTCACCCTGCCCGTCGCGTGGCTATCGCACTGGCTGGAAAAACGTTTTCGCCATGAAACTTGACGCCATCGCACTGACGAAATGCTACGGCGTGACGCGCGCGCTCGACGGGCTTTCGCTGTCGGCGGCGTCGGTCCGCGTGTTGGTATTGATCGGCCCGTCGGGTGGCGGGAAAAGCACGCTTTTGCGGGTGCTCGGCGGGCTCGAAAGTGCCGATGCGGGGACGGTGCGGATCAACGACCACCAGCTCTGCGCCGATCCGGCCGCCCTCCAAGCGTATCGCCGCAAAAACGGCTTCCTCTTTCAGCAGTTCAACCTGTTTCCCCACCTCACGGCCCTGCGAAATATCGCGCTGCCGTTGGAAAAAGTCCACGGCTACTCACCCGCCGCGGCCCGTGCGCTGGCGGAACAATCACTCAGTCGCTTCAATCTGCAAGATCACGCGGCAAAGCTGCCTTCGCAGCTTTCGGGTGGCCAGCAGCAGCGCGTCGGCATCGCGCGCGCCGTCGCGCATCAGCCGGAGGTCTTGTTTCTCGACGAACCCACCTCCGCGCTCGACCCGGAAATGACGGCGGAAGTGCTGGAGCTGATCCAGGAAATCACAGAAGCCGGCCAGGACATCATCCTCAGCACCCATGAAATGGGCTTTGCCCGCGCGGTGGGCGATCAAATCGCCTTCGTGGCCGCAGGCAAAATCGAAGAATCCGCCCCGCCCGCGAGCCTCTTCGGCGCGCCCAGATCGCCGCTCTGCCAGCGCTTTCTGTCACGGGTGATGCGTTATTAGCCGGCCTTCCACGGCCGGGAGCCCGAGTCCAACGCGTGTTACCTCGAGTACAACGCGTGTTACCTCGAGTACAACGCGTGTTACCTCGAGTACAGCGTGTGTTACCTCGAGTACAGCGTGTGTTACCTCGAGTACATCGTCGTGTTACCTCGAGTAAATCGCCGTTTT
>CALPMD020000139.1 GCA_943324575.2 Akkermansia muciniphila | reverse complement strand
TCTTATCGGCTCACGCTTTCCAAGAACATCATCGATGCCGCCTTCGCCTCGCTCATTCACGACGGCAGCCTCGACTTCGGCAATCTCCCTGAGTCGTTTCAACAACGAATCATCGAGAAGTGCCTGCTCGCTGGCCACCGTGAACCGCTACGAGTTCAGATCGGCGATGATACCCACTCAGCCGCAAACTGGCTGGCTGGGGTGATCGCCCACCGCACCCCCACGGCGATGCCAAGTCAGCTTACTCCTTATTCGCCAAGCGAGTACCAAAAAAACCTCCTCGCTCTCTACTCCCGCTTGGCCGACCAGGCTGCCGGGGACACTGGTCATCTAAGCGCCTCACGCATTCTAACGGCCTATCTCAGTCCAGAGTCGTTTCACTTTCTGTTAGCCGATCCGCCGGTGAAAAAATGCCGCGCGGTGATTTTCGACATCTACGGCACACTTCTCCTAGCGGCGGCGGGGGGCGTAAAGTCCGATCCCGCTGCCGATCCACTGTTGCGGGAAATTCTCCTCCGCTTCGGCCACCCGGCACCCGCATCTCCCAGCGGCGAACTGCACGCCGCCGTCATGCGCCACCATGCCGCTGCGGGGATTGCTTTTCCCGAGATCGACCTTCGGGTTTTGTGGCGGGAAGTTTTGTCGCTCGATGCCGGGGTGGATCTAACCGCGCTCGTCGAGGCGATCGAACGCGAGTGGCATCCCGCCCAACTCATGCCGGGGGCCGAGTCCATGATTCGCGCACTCGCGGATACCGGCATCGCCTTGGGCCTGCTCTCAAATGCCCAATGCAATACCCTCGGGTCGCTCGGTGCGGTGGCAGACCTGTTCGATCGGGAGCTTTCGATTCTGTCGTACAAGCACGGCATGGCCAAGCCGGCACCCGCGCTGTTCCAATTGCTAAGCGAGCGCCTCGCCGCCCGCGGCATCTCTCCTGCGGAAACGCTCTTCATCGGCAACGACCCCATGCAAGATATCGTTCCCGCAGCCGAGGCTGGCTTCAAAACCGCGCTGTTCATCGGCCATTCCACTTCACTGCGGCGTGGCGATTGTGCGCCCGATCAAACCATCCGCCATTGGGCGAATTTTCGAGTCTGATCCTACGTCGTCGAGCGGTTGCGGATCGCTTCGTAGACATACCAATCCTCCAGCCGTTTTCTCGCCCATGGGGTTTTGCGCAGAAACGTCAGACTGGATTTGATCGTCGGGTTGAACATGAAACAGCGGATCGGGATTTGATCGCCCAGCTCCAGCCAACCATGCCGATCGACCATCGTTTTCAACACCGTCTCCAAGTTGATGCCGTGCAGCGGATCATTCGGGTGGTTGTCAGGTGAGGACATGTGCAAGGGGTAGAGCATCGCCTGCGCTCCGTCAAACTCCCGATTTTTGCAGGGTGGGGGAGTTGCGTCGGCGCACGCGGATTTGCAGGTCAGCGAGTGCGTTCATGTAATACAGATAGGCGTCGTGGGGGCTAGGGTATGGCGTGAAATAAGAATGAACATCGCCGTCGCTACCACTCTTGGTCGACATCCAGTAAAAGTGATCGGAAGTGAGCATGCGGGCCCAAGTCTCGGTGAGTTCCGGATCATCGATGGCCAGAATTTCCGCTTCCATGCCGTGGATCTTCGCGATTGCCTCGCGCTGCATCGCGTTGCCCATCCAGGCGGAGAGGTCGCGCTCACGATCCGCCCATGAGCTGAGCACGCGGCTGCGGTATTCGCGCGTGGCGGGGTGGCGCTCGATGACCTCGGATGGAGTCACCCACTGCAGACCGGCTTTGTCGATCGCGTCAGGCAAGGCTTGCCAGAAGTCGAAGATGCCGGTCGCTTCAGCTTGGTGCTCGCCGAGGGTTTCGTAGTCCATGAACAGGTTCACCACCTCGCCGCTGCGCCCAGCCAGCCAGCCGGCAAATTTCTCGGGCGTGAAGGGATGCTCGGCCCACGAGGCATCCGCCATCCGGAAGCCGAGATCGTCAGAGAGCACGGCATTTCTGAGCAAGGTCTTGATCCGGCGGCACGCCGGCGCGCGGTAAACGAAGTCAGGCGACTGGCCTTTCAGATTCCGCTCCACGCCCTCGGCGAGGATGCCGTCGAAGCCCAGGTTTTCCATTTTGACGGCGAGTGCGTCATGGTAAATCAGCTCGGTGTTGCGAAAGACCCGCGGGCGGACACCAAAGACCTCCTCCAGCTTTTGTCGATGCAGTGCCACCTGGCGCTCGAACTCCTGTTCCGAGTGAACGAACGCGAGCGAGTGGTGGTAGGTCTCGGCTAACAGCTCTACGCCGCCCGTGGCCACCAGCTCCTGGAATGACTCCAGCACGTCCGGGCGGTGGCGCTGCATTTGGTCGATGGTCACGCCGCTGATCGACAGAGTCATCCGGAAGCGGCCGCCGCTTTGTTCGATCAGCCGCTTAAAGAGGCGGTTGGCAGGCAGGTAGCAGTTCTCTGCGACCTTACTCAAGATTCGGGCGTTCATGGCCACGTCCTCGTAGTCGGCGTTTTCACCGATCCGAAAGAAGTCGTAGGGCTGAAGGCGGTACGGCTGGTGCACCTGAAAGTAGAGACAGACGTCGGGCATGGGCAGTTGGGGTTACGGTGCCGGGCGAACCAATTCCTGATAGATTCGAATCACCTGTGCCGCAGCGGCATCCCAAGTCGCCGCCGCGAGATCGAGCCGCGATTGTTCCACCACTCGCTGGCGCAGGTCGTCGTCGGTGAGAAGGTCATGGATGTGTCGGGCCATCTGCTCCACGTCCCAAAAGTCTGCCGTCAGTGCGCTTTTCAAGACCTCCGCTACGCCGGACTGCTTGGAGATCACGGCAGGGATGCCAAACTGCGAGGCCTCCAGAGCGGAGATGCCAAATGGTTCGGAGACCGATGGCATGCAGTAAACATCGGTCATGGCCAGCAGCTCGTTGACTTTTTCCCGTCCCAGAAAGCCGGTGAAGTGGAAGTGTGCGCCGAGACCGCGGTAGGCGCCCGATTCGATGAGCGGGTGGAGCTGTTCGCCGGTCCCCGCGACGACGAAGCGCACATCGGGGCAGCGGGCGATGACCTGCGAGGCGGTCTCTAAGAAATACTCTGGTCCCTTCTGCGAGGTTAGCCGCCCGAGGAATAACACCAGCTTTTCGGGGAATTTCTTCGGCCGCGTGTAGGCCTTCACCGGCTCGGCCCCGTTGTGAATGGGTCTGATTTTCTCTGGGGCAATGCCGTAGCGGGTGGAGATGATTTCGGCCGTATAGTGGCTGACGGCGATCACGCAGTCGGCCTGCGTCATGCCGTACTTTTCGATGTCGTAGATCCAGTCGCGGGCCGCGGCTCCAGCGCGGTCGTATTGCAAGGCATGAACGTGGACAACCAGCGGCTTGCCCGTGGCCTTCTTCACCTCCACCCCTGCCAGAAACGTCATCCAGTCATGGGCGTGGATGACGTCGAAGGATTCTAACATCGCTAGCTTAGCGGCAATCTTGGAAAACTCGACCACCTTGCCGGCCAGCCCCGGGCCGTAGAGCTCGCCGACCTTGAAGGTATCGAGTTGGTCGCGGGAGGTTTTGGAGAAACTCCTCATCTCGCCACGGGTGACTGGCTCCGGGCTTACTTGGGCGTAGGGATCGAGGTGGATCGGGATTTCCCGGACCTGCGCAAAGCTCTGGTAGCGATAGCGATCTTCAGCAGGCTCCAAATCCGCGAGGGTCATCTGATTAAGCCCGCGCACCTGAAAGTGCTCAAAAACCTCTGCGGGCGAAGATTTTGGCACAATCACTGTTAGGTCGACCTGCTTGGCCAGTGCCCGTGAGAGTCCCAAGCATGCCACCCCCAGTCCGCCGTGGATCTGTGGCGGAAATTCCCAGCCAAGTTTGAGGATTCGCAGTTGCTTCATTCAGAATGGTGAGGAGGTTGATCGGATGCCCGCCGCAGGCTTACTCGGTAAGACTGTCCGCCATCTTCCTAACTGCGTGGCGCTGACATGGCCAGCCTGCAACGCAGGCAGGGATCGTTATCTGAAAATCAGCCGATGGGTGACATCGACGGCCTCAGCAGTCAGGCGTTTGAGGCGCTGACGGGTCGGTTGCTGGGAGAATCAACGGCGCAAAAAAATGCGGGACATGAGAATGATCTCATGTCCCGCACCTTGAGGCTTTGCCAGTGGATGGATCCCGCTGCTTACAGGGTGCTTGTTAGCCCTTGGATGGCTACCCGCACATTGTCGAGAAGGAGGTCGAGCGCGCTGCTGGTAGTGGATTGATCCTTGAAGGTAAGAACCGTTTGGGTCTTATCTGCCACGAAGGTGAAACTTTGTGGCACCCACAGGGTCGCTCCTCCACCCGTGCCGATGAGGGTAACAGTGCTCGAGATCAATGCCTTGAGGCCGGTGACGGTCACCAGTAACTTTTGGGAGTTCTTGTTATAAGCAAGGACACCCGCGTCGAAGGTCAAGGTGTAGGTCTTACCAACGGTCGTTGCGAAGGTTTGAGTGAGAACTCCGTTAGGCGTGGTATCGCCGCTGTTGAATGCGACCAATTTGCTGCCATCGGTAGCCTTGTACAATCCTGCCGTTTGGATGCTCAGATTGCCACTCGTCGTCCAGCTCGTGAAATCAGTCTCGAAGCTGCCGTTGACCAGAGTTACCAGGGTCGATGGGCTGACGGTGAGATTCACGGTCGCGATGTTCGAGTTGAGACTGCCGTCGTTGGCATGGTAGGTGAATGAGTCCGCTCCCGAATA
>CALPMD020000138.1 GCA_943324575.2 Akkermansia muciniphila | reverse complement strand
CCCCGCCTGCTAGAGGCGGGCAGCCGGCTTCGTTTGAGAATCGCGCGGGTTTATCCTTGCGCGAAGACCCGTCGCGGCAAGAATCCCCAGCCCGCATTGCGGTTCAATCCCATGAGCGATTCCATCCATTCATCAGCAAATGTCAGCGTCGCCCAGATCGGCGAATTGCTGCGCGAACACCAGTCCTTTGTCCTGATCAGCCACGTTCGGCCAGATGGCGATGCGATCGGCTCTCAGCTCGCACTCGGCTATGCGTTGCTCGCTGCTGGCAAGAATGTCCGCCTGATCAACGAGGACGGCTTGCCCGACAATTTAGCCTTCATGGCGGGCTCGGAAAGAATCGAACTGCCACCGGCGGAACCACTGGAAGTGGAAGTCGCGATCGCACTCGACACAGCGACGAAGCCACGGCTCGGAGACCGGGCTCTGCATGCCGCCTCGAAGGCAAAGATCTGGCTCAACATCGACCACCACGTTTCCAATCCGCGCTACGGTGATTTCAATCTGATCGACTCCACCAGCCCGGCTACCGGACAAATTTTATACGAGCTCATCACCGAGCTTGATCTACCAATGCCTGCGGAGTCGCGCGATGCGATCTACGTAGCCGTTTCCACCGACACCGGATCGTTCCAGTACCCATCGACAACAGCCAAGACCTACGACATGGGGGCCGATTTGATCCGCCGCGGACTGGACGTCGGCACCATCAACTCCCAAATCTACGACAACTTCCCTTTCCGCCGCGTCGAGCTGATGCGCGCGCTGCTGAATACGCTGGAGCTCTCGCCGGATGGTCTGGTCGCATACTGGACGCTGCTGGACCAGACCCGTATTGATCTCGGCCTGATGCCCGAAGACAGCGAGGGACTCATCGACATCATCCGGGCCATCCGCGGCGTGCGACTGGCCGTATTTTTCGAAGAACTGCACGATGGCAAGGTTCGTGTCTCGATGCGCTCGAAAGACCGCAGCCTGAATGTTTGCGAGATCGCCACCGAGTTTGGTGGGGGTGGGCACGCGCTGGCAGCAGGCATCCGCATGAGCGGGCCGATGGAAGAGGCGAAGCCGCTCGTGCTCCGCGCGATCCGCCGCCACATCGACCAAGCTGGACTTTGATTGAACCGATTTTTTATGAGTAACCATCCCTTTGATGCAGACGGCCCGAGCGGCGTCTTACTGATCGATAAAGCCGAGGACATGACGTCACACGATGTCGTGGCAATCGCCCGCCGCGCGCTGAATACCAAAAAAATCGGCCACTGCGGCACGCTTGATCCGATGGCGACCGGCCTGTTGATGCTCGTCATTGGCCGAGCCACCAAGATTCAGGATTTGCTGATGAGCGAGGACAAGCAATACGTCGGCACACTCACCCTCGGCGCAACCACCAGCACTCAAGACCGCCAAGGGGAAATCCTGGAAACCAAACCGGTCGAAGATTTTTCCAGCGAACAGATTCGAGCCGCCTTTGACCGTTACATGGGAGACTTTGAACAGATCCCACCTATGGTTTCGGCCATTAAAAAAGACGGCGTCCCACTCTACAAGCTGGCACGCAAGGGCATCGAAATTGTCCGCGAGCCGCGCAAGGTTCATATCACCAACTACAGCATCTCCCGCATCGAATTACCGGAAGTCGACTTTACCGTGGATTGCTCGAAAGGTTTCTATGTCCGCACCTACGCCCATGACATCGGTGCGGATCTCGGTTGTGGCGCCCATCTGAGTGCACTGCGCCGCACACGGTCTGGCAAATTCACACTCGACCGCGCGATTCCCGTCGCCGATCTAAAAACCACACCGCGCGAGGAGCTCTACAAAGCGCTGATCTCTCTGGCGGAAATCTCGCTGATGCGCGGGGCGTGAGCGAGCTTTCGTTAAATCAGCTGATTTCAGCCTCTTCCTCTTCCCCGGTCGGCACCAATTTGCGGAAGTGAACTTGGCCGACGCGGCGGCCATCCGTGCTGGTCACGCGAGCCTCATAACCGAACATCTCCAGAGTCTCCCCGACTTCCGGGAAACGTTCGAGCTGCTGGGTGAGGTAGCCGCCGACCGTGGTGACTTCGCCACTTTCGATAAATAATTCTGGAACGTGTCCGGCGAGATCATTGAGCGTCATCGCGCCTTCGATCACAAATTCGTCGTCGCTGATGCGAGTAAAGGACGAGCGCTCGTTATCAAATTCGTCCTGAATATCGCCCACGAGTTCTTCCATCACGTTGTCGAGGAAAACGATGCCGACGGGCGTGCCGAATTCGTCAACCGCCATGGCTAGATGAGCGTGTTCACGCAGGAAGAACTGCAGCAAACGATCCAACGGCATCGTGTCGGGCACGATTTTCAAATCGCGCTTGATACGCATCAAATCCGGATCTGGATCTTGCAGTAACTTGAAGAGGTCCTTGATATGGATCAGGCCGATCGCTTGGTCGAGGTGGCCTTTCACCAGCGGGAAGCGCGTGTGCTTGCTGCGCATCGCGATATCCAGGGTTTTTTCAAAAGACTCGTCAGCGTCGAGGATGACAACCTTGTTGCGCGGCGTCATCACGTCGCGCACCCACAGCTCATTTAGGCCGAGCGCATTGATTAGAATCTGGCGCTCGGTCTCTGTGACCTCCTGTGACTTCCCACTCTGGGTGACCAAAAGTGCCAACTCTTCAGCCGAGTGGATATGTTCGCTCTCGCTGATCGGGTTGATGCTGAAAATCGTCTTCAATATCCAGTTAGCAACACCGTTGAAAAAGACGATCACCCAGTGGAACGTCTTGAAAAAGAAATGCAGCGGCCCCACCAGTGACATCGTCACTGGCACCGACTTGCGGATCGCGATCGATTTCGGGACCAACTCACCCACTACGACGTGGAGGAAGGTGAACGACGCGTAAGCCAAAATGAGCGAGACCCAGTAAATCCCCGTCTCCGGCATCCCTGTGAATACCAGCAGAGGATAAACCAACGCTTTCACGAACGGCTCACCCAAGAAACCTAAGGCCAGCGAGGAAATCGTAATTCCGAGCTGATTGGCAGACAGGTAACCGTCGAGATTGTTCAAGACGTGCAACGCCAGCTTGGGATTGCTGCCATTTTCCTTGGCCAGCGCCTCCAACTGGCTCGGCCGCACCTTCACGATCGCGAACTCGGACGCGACGAAAAAAGCGTTGAGCAGAAGAAAAAAAACGATGCCAACAATGTAGAGTATGGACTGTCCCAATGAAGGGAACTCGTGCACTGTACCAGCAGCTAGAAGCGGGGAGATGATTTCAGAGATCATGGCTTTAGAGTTTTTCGTAAACGCCCTGGTCACGCCGCTGGAGGATCGTAAATCCAGCTTTCTTAGCATCGCTCACCGAGAGCGGCTTGGTGATACTCGGCGTATTAATCCGCGAGATCACTTTTTTGACCGGTCCCTTACAAAGGGGACAAACCAACAAGGGTGCACGGTCGGAAGGGCGTCTGAGCTCGAAACCTCGAGCGCAGACACGACAAGAATGCTCCGGGTCTTCCGGGGCTTCAGAAACGTATTCGTAAATCGGCATAAATATGACGTGGGAGGGAGTCGAATCCGCCCCACGTCGGAAGTAGCGCAAACCGTGCCAGATTACCAGCTCGACTTGGTCACCCCTGGGAGCATCCCAGCGGAAGCAAGTTCGCGGAAGGTGATCCGAGAAAGACGGAAGCGGCGCAAGAAAGCACGGCGACGGCCGGTGATCTCGCAGCGATTGACCAAGCGTGTCGGGCTCGCATTGCGTGGAAGCATGGAAAGGCCGACGTAGTCCTTCTCTGCTTTGAGCTTGAGACGGAGTTCAGCGTATTTCTCGACAGTTTCTTTTTTGCGCGCGTTGCGAGCGATCCAACTTTTCTTAGCCATAATTCGGGAGGCAGTTGTTAAGGGATGAACCCCACCTTGCCAAGCCCAAAGTCGTTATTTCTGCGTTTTTCAATATTTCGTGATGAAATAAGGCTTTGGATCTCCTATGGGACCTATGGGGCACAATCACTGCTCAGAGCCGACCTCTCGCTGCTGACGCTGCGCCTTGCGTGCTTCTTCTGCCTGTTGCTGCCTTTGCTGGGCTTCCTCCCGTTGTTGCGCCATGGCTTCCTGCTGCGCCTTGCGCGCTTCTTCTGCCTGTTGCTGCCTTTCCAACTGTTGCCTTTGCTGGGCTTCCTCCCGTTGTTGCGCCATTGCTTCCTGCTGCGCCTTGCGCGCTTCCTCTGCCTGTTGCTGCCTTTCTAACTGTTGCCTTTGCTGGGCTTCCTCCCGTTGTTGCGCCATGGCCTCCTGCTGCGCCTTGCGCGCTTCTTCTGCCTGCTGCTGCCTTTCCAACTGTTGCCTTTGCTGGGCTTCCTCCCGTTGTTGCGCCATCGCTTCCTGCTGCGCCTTGCGCGCTTCTTCTGCCTGTTGCTGGCTTTCTAACTGCTGCTTTTGCTGGGCTTCTTCCCGTTGTTGCGCCACGGCTTCCTGCTGCACCTTGCGAGATTCTTCTGCCTGTTGTTGTCTTTCCAACTGCTGCTTTTGCTGAGCCTCTTCCCGTTGTTGCGCCACGGCTTCTTGCTGCGCCTTGCGAGATTCTTCTGCCTGTTGCTGCCTTTCCAACTGCTGCTTTTGCTGTGCTTCCTCCCGTTGTTGCGTCACGGCTTCTTGCGGCGCCTTGGGAACTTCCTCTGTCTGTTGTTGCTGCTCTAACTGCGGTTTGCGCAGCACCTCTTCACTTGGTTTAGTCGTGGCAGTTCGCGAGTCCTT
>CALPMD020000137.1 GCA_943324575.2 Akkermansia muciniphila | reverse complement strand
GAGGTGCTCGTTGCCACCGACGTCGCCGCCCGCGGGATCGACATCTCCGGCGTCTCCCACGTCATCAACTACCGCGTCCCCGAGAACGCCGAGGACTACGTCCACCGCATCGGCCGCACCGGCCGGGCGGAAGCCGAGGGCGACGCTTTCACCATTCTCACCGCCGACGAACTCGACTATGCCAAGTCCGTCGAAATCTTTATCGGCAAGGAGATTCCGCGCCGCAGACTCGAAGATTTCGATTACATTTATACCGCGCTGCTCGACGATTCACCGATTAAGCCGGTGCGTCGCAAAAAGACCGGCGGCAAAAAGCGCCGCTGAACCGTGCGATTGCGCGGCGGAAGATCGGAGCGCCAGCAGATCTGGTGTCTCGCCTCACTTGAGCACTTGCCCGAACTGGTCTTGTTCTGAGAGTGATAGAACAAACTCCGTCAGCAGCTCGATGGTGTGTTGCACGTCGTCGAGGTGTGCGGTTTCGACCACCGAGTGCATACAGCGCAGGGGCAGCGAAACCAGCGCGCTGGGAATCCCTTCGCGGGAGTGAAAAATTTTGTCCGTGTCCGTGCCCGTGAAGCGGCTGCTCGCTTCGTGTTGGATCGGGGTTTGGGTCTTGGCGGCACTGTCCAGCAGGCGTTTGACCACGATGGGGTGATTGGCGGTGCCGTGGGTGAGTGACGGGCCTGCGCCGAGTTTGACGCTGCCGTGTTTTGCCGGGTCCAGCCCCGGGGTGTCGGTCGCGTGAGTCACGTCTAGGCAGACGCAGACGTCAGGCTTGAGGCGATAGGCGGCCATCATCGCACCATGGCCACCGATTTCTTCTTGAACGGCATTGAGGCAGATCAGGGTAAACGGGGGCTTCTTTTTGCCCTTGGCGATGCGTTTCATGACTTGGGCGATGATGTAGCCACCGATTCGATTATCGAGAGCACGGCCAATCAGTCGTTTGTGGGCAAGCTCTAACGGCCCATCCTGATAGACTGCGGCGTGGCCCACGCGCAGCCCCAATGCAGCGACTTCCTTCGCATTCGAGGCACCGACATCGACCCAAAGATCGTGGACGCGAGGTGCCTTTTCCGTGCCTGCTTCATCGCGGCGCAGATGGATGGCGGTGTTGCCGATGATTCCGGAGACCTCGCCCTTGTCGCCCAGCAGTGTCAGGCGGCGGCCGCGTGCCGTGGCAGCATCCGAGCCGCCCACGCGGTCGAGTCGGATAAATCCGCGTTCGTCGATGTGCTTGATCATGTAGCCGATCTCATCGGCGTGAGCCTCGAGCATCACGATGCGCTCGGACTTTCCGGGAAGCGTGGCCCAAGTTGAGCCGTAGGCATCGCAGGTGACATCCGGCGCGTAAGCTTTGATCCAGTCCGCCCAGACCTGCTGGCCTTGCATTTCAAAGCCGGTCGGGCTGGGGGTTTCCAAGAGTTGGAAGAGAAAGTCGCGGTCTTCTTTTTTCATATTGGCCATTGAATCATCCTCGCAGGAGCTGGCAAGGGAATGTCGTTGTTGGCTAGAATGCGCCGCTGAGTTTACGGCCGATCCAGAAGGTTCCCAACAAGGTGACGAGTGCGGCGATGATTAGCCAGTGGGAGCCCAGAGGGATGCGTTTTTCGAGCGGTCGTGGCGCAGGCAGGGCGTTGATCTCCTGAATGAACTTGGCCAGTTGCGCGGGCTGGATCATGCGACCGCGTGAGACTTTTGCCATTTCTTCGAGCACTTCGGGGCGGGCGGGTTGGCCGATTTTTTCGATTTCCACCCCTTGGGCGAGCAGGCTGGTTTCCAGTGCTTGGTTTTCAGCGCCGCTGGCCGTCGCTCTGATTTTCCATGCGCCGGGCACATCGACTTTGAATCGTCCGCTGAAGGCTCCCCATGTCGCGGCGTTTTTCTGAAGCTCGATGCGCTGGGAACGGCCATCGGGAGAAGTAATATCGACGGCGACGCCGCCATCCTTGAGCGGTGCGCCGTTTGAATCGAAAGCATTCGCATTGAGGGTGACGGTGGTACCCGGTTCGGGGCGCTCGGGATTGAAAAAGAGTCGGACTCGCTGGCCGACAGCCATGTTGCGCTGATAGGACATCCAGCGGGCGACTTGGCCCCAGAAGCGGTAGTGGTAGAGGTCTTCCACGCCGCGCCGCCAGCGCCACGCCGAATCAATGCCGATGAAGAGGACTTTGCCGCTGCCCGCAGGCTTGGTGACCAGCAGGGGGATGGGGCCATAGCTGCTGCGGCGGTTGCCATGAACGGCGAGAACCTCGGCCCCGCCTTTGGCTTTGAGGACGGGGGCGTGCCAATAAAAACCAGGCAGGCGTCGCCAGATTTCCGGGTTTTCCTCCTCGTTGTTTCCTAGCATCGTCAGCAGCGAGGCGCGCCCCTCGGTGGTCAGGGTGAGCGGGGCGGGGACTGACTCAGTGAGGCCATTTTTGTGAGTGCCATCGAGCACGACGGGCATCAAGTCGGAGAGCTCGGTATCGAGCAGTGAAAACTCGTTGCCTTGGGAGCCCGGCATGAAGATGAGACCGGACGCTTGCTGTTCGACTAGGCCGCGGATCAGGGCGCATTGATCGGAGGTCAGCTGATCCTTGGCGACGCCGACATCGCCGAGGAAAATGACATCGTATTTGGCAAGGGCTTCGACGGATGAAGGAAAGGCGCTGAGGTAGTCTTTACCCTCGCCAAGGCCCAACGAGGGTTGAAAAAGCAGGCAGGAAAGCTCCACCCCGGGGTCGCGTGAGAGGGCGTTTTTGAGGAAGCGGTATTCCCAGCGCGGCAGCGTCTCGATGAGTAAGACGCGGATTTTTTCAGGTCGCCCGGCGATGGTGAATTTGCGCGAATTGTTTGTGGTGATGAGTTCGCCGTCTGCCACAGGGATGGAGAGCTCGAGGGTGGAAGAACCTTCTTTTTCCAAGTGCCAGAGGATCGAGTCGTAGGTCTCGATGTTAGGGGGCAAGACGATTTCCTTGCTGTGTTCGCGCCCGGATTCATCGCGGACGCGGACCACGGTTCGAACCGGGTGGTCGAGTGAGGAGCGAACGGTAAAGGGGATCTGCACATTTTCCCCGACGATGCCATAAGTGGGGGCGCTGACCGTGAGCAGGTCGAGGTCGGGAAGGCGCACACTGCTGCCCACAGGAATGGGAAAAAGGGGAATGCCGCGGAGGCGGAATTGTTGTGCGGCGGCTACGGGTGTTTGGCCTAGGTTGTAGTCGCCATCGCTCAGCAAGACCACAGCGCGGAGGTTGTTATGTTTAGCGAGTAGATCGGTGAGAGGGGCATCAAGATCGGTGCCGGCGATCGCCCCACTCTCCTTGGGCGGGGTGGCGAAAGGGAGGGTGATGAGGTCGTTCTCGCCCTTCGCAGTCAGCGGTTTCCATAGATCAGAAGCCAAGAATTGCTTTACCCATTCCGCGCGTGAGACGACTTCGGGCGTCGCGGGTAGAATGTCCTGCAGCGTCGTGTCGACCGTGGTCATCGACTTGGAGTCATCCCACAGAATCGCGATTTGCGGCTTGGTGTCAGGATGGATCGTGATCCGCCACTCTGGCTGCCAGAGTAGAATCACGACGGCGAGTGCGACCAGAAAACGCAGACCTTCAAGCAATCCCGTGCGCAGGGGGAAAGGGCTGCGCCTCCAGGAAATCACCGACAACGTAGCGACGAGGATCAAGCCGATTACGCCGATCCAGAGAGTCAAAGTCGTGGGGGAGAGGTGAAGCATGAATTCTTAGAATTTAGCATTCTTTCGCGGAATGCAGAGGATTGCCTCGGCGATGAAGAAGAAAAGCATAGCGATGAGAAAAGCCCGCCAAGTATCGTGTGAGTGTGATGAGGCGCGGGTTTGGTCGGCTTGATCGAGCAGGGTATAGTGGGTTCCTGGGAGGATGGTGTCGAGCGAATCGCGAGTCAGGATTTCCGGGTCGTCTTCCTGAATGGGGCGGTTGATCGCGATCTGTCGCTCGCCGAGATGGAAGATGCCGGCTTCATAGGCGGTATTGGCAGGGTCAGAGCTGCTGTAGTCGTCAATCCGGGTGCGGGTTTCGCCGGGGAAGAGTTGGGCGGAATCGCTGCCGACGCTGGTTAGATAGGAGGCTTCGATGCGATCAACACCCGCCGTGACGATGCGTTGGACGGCTGGCAGCAGGACATCCGCATCGCCCAAGTTCGACCAAGAATAATCGGGTAGCGAGCCGACAAACCAAGCGGTGCCGTTGTCGACGATGCGGCGGGTGATGAAGGGCGCGCCGTCTTCCCAGTGAGCCAGCGCGGCGGCATCGCCCAATGGAATCTGGCGGCGGATGGCTTTGAGTCCTTCGGCGGGGATGGGTACGCCGTCCGTGCCATCGCGCAGCGGGCCGTCGCGGTGATTCCAGTCTTTGAGGATGAAAAATTTACCGGACGGGGCTTCGGTGATGTCGGCCCAGCGTTGGTCGGCAAAAGAGGTGTTGCTGGTTGTGCCGGGCGGAAAGAAAATGACTTGGCCGCCCGAAGTGAGGTAGCGGCTGATCATCTCGTTAGAAGGACCGCTTGGCAGTGCAGCGGCCCATAGGATCGCGGAGGCATCCTCGATGCGGATGCTGGCAAGATCGGTTGGGTCAACGCGTCGGGCACTTTGGTTGGCGAAGCCCGCCGGTGCCGCGGCTAGGGCGAGAAAGTCCGCGGCCTCACCCGCGGGTGCGACGATGATCGATTTCACAGGACGCGCAGGACCGTAGGCGAAAAACGCGACGTTATCGCGTGGGTTGCCGTCGGCGGGAATTG
>CALPMD020000136.1 GCA_943324575.2 Akkermansia muciniphila | reverse complement strand
CTGCAATTCGCAAGGTAGCTGAAGTCGCTCTGGGCTAAGAGCCGGGCGTGTCCGTCTTCGAGACGCGCCCGCGCGTCGGTTATTCCAGGCCGCGCTCGCTGACCTCCTCCTCGTCCCAGCCGAGGTAGTGGCCCAGCTCGTGGAGGAAGGTGGTGCCGACTTCGTCGCGGTAATCCTGTTCGTCCGCGCCGACCCATTCCCAGAGATTGGTCAGGAACAGTCGGATGCGTGGCAGCTCTTCGGGTCCGACTTCCTCGGCCGCCGTCGGCCCTTCAAAAAGTCCCAACTCATCGCCGTCGAGCTGATCGTCGTAAGCGCCCTGCCCCGGTTTTTCCTCGAATGCGATCGCGACTTGCTCCATCGCGTCCTGGATGTCAGCCGGCAAAACGCCGGTCAGTGACTTCAACTCCTCGTCCGCCCACAGGCTCAATGTTTCAAAATCCATGGCCAGAGATGTAGCGGTAACCCGCGCGGTGCACAAGCCTCGGTAAACCCGGGGGGTGTCTCTCTCGGGTGGCGTTGATTCTTGCCAAGGGGCGGGTAAAGAAGCTACGATGCATCGTGGAAAAATCCGAAGAGGGAATCGAGCGCGTAGGGTATCCGAACGACGCGTTTTTCAAGGACGTGTTCTCGCAACCGCAACACGCGATTGCGTTTTTCAAGACCCGCCTGCCGCCGGCGATCGTGGCGCAGGTCGATTGGCCGTCGCTCGAAGTACTGCCGAGTTCGTTTGTGAAGTCGGGCTTGCAGCAGGTGCAGGCGGATTTGTTGTTTGCCGTGAATATCGCCGGGCGGGATACACGGCTGTTTCTGCTCTTCGAGCACCAGAGCACCGTCGATCCGACGATGCCACTGCGGCTTTTGGGCTATGTGGCGGAGATTCTGTTCAAGCACCACAAGGCGCATGGACTGCCACTGCCGCCGGTACTGCCGTTTGTCTTCCACCAAGGGCCGGAGCGCTGGAATGTTTCGACGGCGTTTGAGGATTTGTTTCAGCTGCCCGATGAACTGGCGGGGCTACTGCCGTTTTTGCCAAAGTTTCACCACGCACTGCTCGACCTGACGCGCTACGATCCCGAGCGGGACAAGGATGAATCCCAGCTGCGCTGCGTCTTGCAGTTGATGAAACTGGCGCGCGAACGGCAACTGTCGCGGTACTTCGATTGGCTGGTCGGGACTGCTGCGGAGGCGCTGCCCGCAGGCCTGCTGAAGACGATCCTGCTCTATGCCTTGCACACCGACAGCGACCTTGACGTGGAAAAAATCTACCATAAGCTGTCCCCAAACCCCGAACTGAAGAAATCCGCCATGTCCGTCGCCGAAAAACTGATTGCTGAAGGCTTGAAGAAGGGCCGCGTGGAAGGTATGGAAAAGGGTCTTGAGAAAGGTCTTGAGAAGGGGTTGTGGATTGGCAAAATCCAGACTTTGGAGGATTTTCTCGGAATAGACCCAAGCTCAAGCGAGGTGCTCGACCCACTCCACATCTCTGAGTTGGAGGCGCTGCACCAAGGGCTGCACCGCGAATACGAGCGGCGGTTCAAGCAGGGCTAAATTAAATGGGGGCGATCGGTTTGGTGGGTGGCTTTTGTGCGGATTCTGCTGTTCGTAATGGGGCTTCGGGGCTTTGCTGGTGACCGACCTTTTTGCAGATGCACACCCCTGAAATCATCGGACTTTTCATCGCTGCCGCTGCAGCGGGGGTGATCAATGCGGTGGCGGGCGGCGGGACGCTGGTGACTTTTCCGGTGTTGCTGTGGTTCGGGATGCCACCAGTGGTGGCCAATGCGACGAGCACGGTGGCGCTGGTGCTGGGGACTGCGGGCAGTATTTTCGGCTACCGTCGGCATGTGGCGATGGTGCGCGGGTGGTTGTCGCGGTTTTTGCCAGTGAGCTTACTGGGCGGGTTACTGGGCGGAATCTTGCTGACGCGCACCAGCAATGAGGTGTTTGGCAAGCTGGTGCCGTTTCTGATTTTATTCGCGACGCTGCTGTTTCTAGCACAGGGGGCGTTTCGGCGTCGGGCGGGATTTGATGGCAGCGGGGGCGTGCATAGGCAGAGCATCGCGGTGGCGATTTTGTTCCAATTTGCGGTGGCGGTTTATGGTGGCTATTTCGGTGCGGGGATCGGGATCCTGATGCTGGCCTCGCTGGGGTTCATCGGGCTCAGCAATATTTACGAGATGAATGCGCTGAAGACGATCCTCGGGTCGTTGATCAATCTGGTGGCGGCGCTGTGGTTCATCACGGCGGGGCTGGTGGATTGGCCGCGGGCGCTGATCATGAGCGCGGGGGCCTTGGGCGGGTACTTTCTGGGTGCGCACTTTTCGCAGCGGATTTCGCAGCGGGCGGTGCGACTGATCATCACCGGCGTGGGCTTCGTGATCGCGGCCGTGATGTTTTACAAGCAGTTCTGCCGCTGAATCGAGCCACGCAGCGCGCTTCAAACGGGGCGGCAGAGGACGAAGGGCGAGACCACGAGGGCCTCAAACTCGGTGCTGCCGTCTTCCCATTGGGCGGCATGGAGCGCTTCGATTTGAATCAGATCGCCGTTTTTCAACCACCCCTGCACGCAGTCCGCCTGGTTGGCGGAGATCGCCGCGCCGACGTCTTCAAGTTTCAGTGAGGGATCGACAAAATACAGGCTGCCGGTGAGCGCGTGGGGGGCGAGATAACTCCACGGCACTTGGCCGGTGTAGGCGGCCAGCTTTTCAGCGGTGCTAGCGGCGTCGTTGCCGAGCATGACATATTTCAAAGGCGCGGGAGCGGTGGAAGGGGTGTCGGTCACGGGCCAGAACGTAGCAGAATGGCGAGCGGTCACCAAGGAGGATTGAAAGCGCGGCCGAACCTTGGGCAGGTTGCCAAAATCCTTTGCGCGATGATTCTAACGGGACTAGATTATGATCGAACCCAAATCCCCCCTACCATGAAAACTCGAATCATCGCCCTCGTCGCGATTGCCCTTGGCATCGCATCGTTTTCTTCCTGTTTACCTCTCGCCGCTGGCGCAGCGGGTGGTTATGTAGCCCACAAAGAAGGCTATCGCGTCCAGACTCCGCTCTACAAACGCTAACCCTATTCGATCGGCGATTGCTTGGCGATCGCCGTGGCGGCGAGGTGGGCGGTCGTCCACGCGGCTTGGAAATTGAAGCCGCCGGTGATGCCGTCGATGTCAATGCACTCGCCGACAAAATAGAGGCCGGGGGTGCTGCGACTCTGCATCGTGCGGAAGTCGATGGTGTGGCGCTCGATGCCACCGGCGGTGACAAACTCGTCCTTGTTGGTGGTCTTGCCCTCGGCTTGGAAGCGGGAGGATTTAAGGGCGTCAGCTAAGGCGCGGGTGGCGGTTTTGGAAAGTTGGCCCCAAGTCGCGAGGTCGGCGATTTCGCAGGAGGCGACGAGGCGCTCCCACAGGCGGCGGGGAATCGGCGCGATGGGGGTGTTGCGGACGAGCTTGGCGCCTTGGGTCTGGCGGATTTCGGCGAAGCGGGTTTTGACGGCCTCGGCGCTCATCTCGGGCAGCCAGTCGATGAGGAAGGGGAAGTGGTGATTCTCGGCGGCGAGGTCGCGGGCTTCCCATGCGGATAGGCGCAGGACGGCGGGACCGCTGAAGCCGCGGTGGGTGATGAGCAGCGGGCCTTGTTGGGCGGCGGAGTTGCCCTCGCGCCGGACGGCGACTTTGGGGTGCGACACGCCAGCGAGCTCACTGATGCGCGGGTCCTTGACGTTGAAGGCGAACAGCGAGGGGACGAGCGGCTCGATGCTTTGATCGAGCTTTTTGAGATGATTGAGCAGCGGGCTGCCTTTGAGTGAACCGGTGGCGATACAAACGGCGCGGGCCTCGACGGGCGTGCTGAGGTTTTCGAACTGGAGGGCGAAGTGGCCGTTTGCGAGGCGGTTGATGCCGACCAGCGGGTGCTTGGGCAGGAGCGGGATTTGGCAATCGCGGGCGCGATCGAGGAAGCACTGGATCACCGTGTCGGAGGAATCGGTGTCGGGGAACATCCGGCCGTCGGGCTCGGTTTTGAGGGTGACGCCGAAGCGCGCAAACCAATCGACGGTGTCGGACGGCTGCCAATGGTGGAAGGCGGCGTGGAGTTCGCGCGAGCCACGTGGGTAGTTTTTGGCAAGTTCGCGCGGGTCGAAACACGCGTGGGTGACATTGCAGCGGCCACCGCCGGAGATGCGGACTTTCTGGAGGAAGTGCGGGCTTTTTTCGAAGATCGCGACGCGCTTGCCGGGGGCCATTTCCGCGTATTGCAGCGCGGCGAAAAATCCCGAAGCCCCGCCACCGATCACGGCGAGGTCGAGTGGGGCGGAGTGGGCTGTCATCGGCGTCAACCTACTGGTTTGGGCGGTATTGCCAAGCGGGTAAGGGTGGTAAGCTCCGAAAGCTGATTGCGGGTTGATTAGCAGGGATTGCAAAAGCTTATCGGCTTGTCGTTGCGGACCCTTTGCCGTTTGAATGAACTGACCGAAACCATGCCCTTACGCGGTCGCCATCAAAGTTCCTCCAAGGAATGCCTCCAGATCATCCGCAAGATCGAGGCGATGGATGGCGTGGTGGGGGTGATCATCGGCCGCTCTTACGGCGGCAAATCGCTGGGGAAGGGAATACCGACTGGTGGCTTCAAAATCCAGCGCAAGGTCTCCGGCGGCCTCAAGGCGGTGACCCAATCCGAAAAAGGCCTGCAGGAGATTTTCATCCGCACCGCCGCCGGAATGGAGGACATCATCGCCGCCGCGATCCTGAAACTGT